>CAMJWJ010000001.1 GCA_946409435.1 uncultured Prevotella sp.
TCCCACACCTAAAGGTATGAGTGTGGCGTTGCAATCCCGGACCCGACTTTGTCTGATGTTACATCACGAAATGTTACACCACGTAAACTAGGTGTGAGAAGTGTGGGAAGTGTGGGTTCTTTTTTTCTTTTCCCTACTATATACGCGCACGCGCGCGCATTAGGTGACGCAACGCCGAAGTCAGGAAGATGCAGGAAAATGCTGTGTATAGATACAGGTATAGTTGAAGAAAAAACGATGTAGCCTGCCGAGTGTCAGCGAAGGTGAAGGAAACCTCTTTTGAATGGGCTTTTCTGCCATTATTCCGTGATGCGTATTCTCAGCCGGTGCTTTGCCTTCGGGTCGATGGTGTACTTCTTCAGCACACCAGGACCGCAGCTGCTGTTACCCAGTCCCATGACGGCACAGTCTATCGAGAGGTAGGTCTTGCCTTGGTCGTGCAGCTCGTAGTCGTGAGTTTTCGATGCGATGTACTGAGCGGAGTAGGGCAGTGCCGAGAAGGAGAACGGCTGGTCGACGGCTTCAATGCGAATCCGCTTTCCTTTCTTCGTCTTCAGCTCTATCATCGTGCAGTCTTCGTGGTTGCCTGAATCCTGAGGGCGAGGATAATGGACATATTGTTTGCTGACGGTAGACTGCCACAGTCCGACGGGGCACGACAGCTTGCGGTCGGGGTAGTTGTCCCAAGGGCCGCGGCCGTACCATGCCAGCAGTTCATACTCGCGAGGCAGCTCGATGACGATGCCCAGCCGAGGCAAGGGAGGCAGCGAGTCGGAAATGTCGAAAGTGAAGGTCAGCTCGTTGCCGTGCTGTTCGGTTGTCATGGGAATGCGCAGCGTGTCCAGTCCGCAGCGCTTCCAGTCCTTGGCAAGCCAGTTGCCAAAGCTCTTGTCGTTGTCCGTAGGGGCACGGAAGCACTGAGGCTTGATGGCTGAAGTCAGATGTGTGAGGTAAGAGGAAAGGGGCTTGTTCTTTGTAGCCTTGGGTCTGGCAGCCTTGGTTTCCGGGTACCTGTCGGCAATCTCCTGTTCACTCATGTCACCATAGATGGCCTGCACCTCATAGTATTTCGGTGTCAGCGTACGGTCGCTCATGACGATGCCGTTCATGCAGAATGCATGCAGGTTAGGCTTGTCGCCGAAGTCGCCACCATACAGGATGGCATTCTTGGGCACCTCAGCCCATTTCTCATTGCTCATTGCTAATGTCTCGTTTAGTGCGATGCCTTGGTCCACCCAGTCCCAGATGAAGCCGCCCAGCATGCGGGGGTTGGAATGTATCTCGTCCCAATATTCCTTGAAGTTGCCCAGGGCGTTGCCCATGCAGTGGGCATACTCACTGGTCAGCACGGGGCGCGGTCCGCCGTCGGAACCCACCCACGTGCAACGGTCGCCGGTCTTGTTGGCTATCTCCAGCAGTCGCTCCCAACGGGCATTCTCGGCACGCTCCTTGTCAGAACCTTCGGGGATGCCGGGATTCAGGTATTCCTGCATCACACGCGGATAGAAACGCGAGATGACATCAACGGTGGAGGGGTCAGGATCACCTTGTGCACCCTCGTAGTGAACGGGACGTGTGGGGTCGAACTCATGGAGCCAGGCAGACATGGCTGCCTGGTTAGGTCCATAGCCGCTCTCATTGCCCAGACTCCAGAAGATGACGGAGGGATGGTTCTTGTCGCGCTCTGCCATGCGGATAGCCCTGTCGAGGAAGGCATCTCCCCAGTCGGGGGTGGAAGCCAGCGTGCCGCGCAGGCCGTGCGTCTCGGCATCGGCCTCGTCCATCACATACATACCCATCGAGTCGCACAGTTCATACCACCGTGGACAGTTAGGGTAGTGGGACAGTCGTACGGCATTGACGTTGGCTGCCTTCATCAGCCGAAGGTCTTCAAGCATGCGCTGCTCCGTCATGACGCGAGCTGTGTAGGGGTCGTGCTCATGTCGGTTGACACCCCGGATCTTGATAGGCTGGCCGTTGATGAGTAGCTGGCCGTCCTTGATGCTGATGGTGCGGAAGCCTACCTGCTGCTCCGTCTGTTCCGCCGTGGTTCCGTCAGTCTTCTGTAGTTGCAGCCGGAGGGTGTAGAGGTTAGGATGCTCCACGCTCCACAGCTTAGGGCTGGCAACCGTCATCTCCATACGGTTGAACTTCCGGTAGCCGCGCTGAGGGTACCATTCATTCATGCGGGCTGCCTTGTGTTGCAGGTCGAGGACCTCATCGGCAGCAACAGTGTCACGGACGACGGGATGGTTGGCATCGAGGAGGGTGGCGATAAGCCGATAGCCCTCGCCCGTCTCGCCATTGTAAACAGAGAACTGAGGGTTAACCTGAAGCACACCGTCCATCGAGGCACGTACCGCCACATCGCGAAGGCGGATGTCGGGAGTATGGTAAACAAGTACGTCACGGTGAATGCCGCCAAAGCGCCAGAAGTCCTGGTCTTCAAGATACGAGCCGTCGCTGTATTTGTACACCTCGACGGCTATCTGGTTCTCCCCTTTATGAATATAGGGTGTGACGTTGAACTCCGACGGCTCCATCGACCCTTGGCTGTAGCCCACGCGTAGTCCGTTTATCCAGACATAGAAGGCCGACATCACTCCTTCGAAGCGCAGAAAAGTCTGTCCCTGCTGCCATTCATCGGGCACGGTAAATGTCCGGCGGTACTGCCCCGTAGGGTTACGCTCCTCGTAGGTGGTCCACTCCTTCTTGGGTTCCTGCATCACGTATGGAGGGTCAATCTTAAACGGATAGCCCGCTGATATGTAGATAGGTGTGCCATAGCCGTTGACCTCCCAGTTGGCTGGTACTGCCAGCTTAGCCCACGCAGAAGCGTCGAAGTCTGTGTGGTAGAAGTCCTTGATGCGCTCTTCGGGCGTCTTTGTCCACCGGAACTTCCATTCCCCGTTCAGGCTTATCATACGGTCACCCTTCTCCTTTGCGTAAGGTATGAAGTAGGCTCGTGCAGGCTCGCGGTTGATTTGTAGCACGTGGTTGTCTTCCCAGTCGTGGTGCTCCTGCGATGTTGCTATGCAGGACACTGTCAGTGCCATTGTCAGCAGTAGTTGTCTCATCGTGTCTGTGGTATGAATGCAAAGGGTGTGCATGGCTATTGTATTTCTATTTCCTTGAACGTTACGTCACTTGTGGCAATATGCACGGTGTAAGTGCCGGCATTGATTTGTGTGCCCGTAGTAGTAGAGAGCACTTTGAACTTCGGGGGAGTGGGAGGGAAGGTGATGTCACGGTCGACCAGCACCGTGCGTTTCGCGTCGGTAACGGTCATGCGGGCCTTGACAGGTAGGCCCGTGGTGTTCTTGTATCGGAAACGCAGGGCGTATTCCTGTCCGAGACCTGGCTTGATGATGAAGGTGGTACCTGTCGCCTTCCCCTTGACGGGTGTAGGCTGGTAGACGCTTGCAGGGCGAGCCTCGGTGTCGTGTGGCAATTCTTCCTTGGGAAGTTTGGCAATGGTGTCGGTATCGAGGGAATGCCAGGAGAATGCAGGGTGAACTGGTTGCCGTGGCACGATAGCATGCTGGTCGGTTGCTATCGCTATGGCGCTGATAACGGCCTGCCCTGCCTTGACCTCAGGGAACGAGATGCGTAGTCGGCCATTCTTTGGCTTGGCATAGACTACCCGCTTCAAGGCTCCGCAGTGGCCTGCCTCGGCCCAAGGGTCCAGGTCGTCGATGACCACACTGTCGTTGACGGCGACATCGAAGATGCGTAGTCCTTCATAATCGTCACGCTCGCCTCCACCCTTGCCGTGCCATGGCTCGGTAAAGTAAAGCTCTATGCGGTAAGAGCCTGTTTGGAGACCACTGACGGCAAAGTCGTACCACAGACGGTGGCGGCCGAAGCGGAAATGCTGGAACAGCTCGTCGCTGTCGGTGCCCCGTATGTCGTCAGATATGTGTCGTTGGGAGGCTTGATAGGGGTGCATGCCATAGTCCTGTCCCCACGAATGGCTATAGAGTGTGTCGTCGGCCTGCCAGCGTTGACCGTACTCGTCTACGTAGTCGTCGCCTCCACAGTTGATGCGATAGAGGTAATGGTAGCCGTCAGCACGCTTGACGAGGTCTTGGTTACGGTCAGCCGCGGTGGGGCAAATGTCCGACGGAGAAGCACTGGAAGTTGTGGGCGAGTAGTGGCGGCGGTACATGTAGTATCCCTGCGTGGGTTCCTCCCAGATGGTCGTCAGTCCCTTGTAGTTGATAGGCCCAATCTTGTCGACACGACGCAGGGCACCGTCAGGCTGCGTGCGACCCGGATTGTCGTGGGAGGCAAAGAGCCACTGGAAGTGACCACAGACACCGAGGCTGTCGCCAGAGGAACTGCTGCTCGCACCATAGGCTTTTTCGGCCAGGCATGCCTTCTTTTCAAGGAGCGTAGTGAACGATTCCTCACTGTACTTGTCGTCGCCATGCAGATCGATGGTACGCCAGGCTCCATATTCTCCGTTGAGCAACTGGTCAGGAAGCTTGAGCTCGTTGTCGTAATTGTCGGCAGAACCACCGTAGGTACCGCTCCAGTTTTGGATGACATTCCAGTCGGTGCCTTCGCCGCCGTTGCAGGTTGTGATGGCACGCTGGTCATGGCAGGTGGGGTCAAGTGAACGGATGATTTCGCTGCACTCTTCAGCGAAATCCTTCGGTAGCACACTCTCGTTTTGGAGTCCCCAGAGGATGACGGAGGGTGAGTTGCGGCGCTCTTTTATCCAGCGTACGAGCAGGCGCTTGAAGTTGTTGCGGAACTGCGGAGTGTCGTACCAGATGTGGGCAGAGAACTGGCTCCAGAAGAGCGTGCCTTGCTCGTCAAAGAGCTGCTGGTAGAGTAGGTTATGAGGCTGATGAGCCTCACGGAAGGCATTGAAGCCAGCGTTGCGGATCTGTTTTACACGAGAGCGGATTTGCTCGTGTGTGAAAGCATGACTGGCCCCGAGAAGGTGCTCGTACTCGCAGGTGCCGTTGATGAAGACGGGCTGGCCGTTGAGGTAGAAGCGGTGGTCGTCAGGGGAAAGCGAGGCGATGCCTCGGTCTACGGAACGGGAGCCTGACGGAGAAGCAATGGGCACGGCTTGGGATAGGGCTTGGGAGCGGAGAACGGGCCATGAGATGCTACGGATGCCGAAGGGCGTGCGTACTTCGTCAGTGGTCTTGCCGTCACGCTTTATCATCGTTGCAAGGTTGTAGAGGTATGGGTCGTCAAGGCTCCAACGGTGTGCATCGCTGATGGCTTCAGCGTGGCGGAACGTCAGGGTCTCGCCGGCAGCGATGGTAAACACCTGTGCATGGCGGAATACCTGCTTGCCGGAGGATAAGGTGAACTTGTTGACAAGCTCGGCGGTCTGCTTCTCGGCAGTGTAGTTCTTGACCTCGGTTTCAATGAATACGCTGTCGCAGGCTGCGTTGTTCCAGATGTGGACACCGAATGGCTCGATGCGCACAGCATCGGTCTCAATGAGCGAGACAGGGCGGAAGATACCGAAAGGCTGACTGCCTTCGGAGAATCCCCATTCCGACGAGCATCCGCCACAAACCCATGGACTCTCTGTCTGCATGGTAGGGTGGTCGACAAGGACTGCTATCTCGTTGTCGCCATTGCGCAGGTTGTCTGTGACGTCGAGCGTCCAGACAGTGCGGCCTACAAGCTCCTTGGGGTACTGGTGGCCGTTAAGGGTGACAGTGGCGTAGGTGCCTACGCCTTCAAACTGGAGGAAATAGCGCTTTGCCTTATTCTTGACAGCGGTGAATACCTTATTATATATAGCTGATCCGTGCAGGTTGCCGTGTCGCAGCTGTCGGTAGCCGTAGTAGTCGTCGAAGTTGTGGGGAACATTGACGGTGGTAGCAACCGTATCGCGGCCTGCCGAACAACGGGCAGTCCAGTTGCCGTTGAGTGGAGTGACAGTACGTCGCCCCTTTGGCTCCGGTGCAGGGAAACGTACGTCAGAACGACCCATCGGAACACTGGTGGCAACGGCGATGCCACGTTGCTGGTCGTTGTTGACGGCACAGTAGAAATGGTAGACGACACCATCGTGCTTAACGACGTAGCTCTTGTGGGCAAACATGTCGTCGTAGGGCTTCGATGGAATGATGAGGTCCTGCCCCTGCCAGTCCTGCCAGTGCAACAAGTCACGACTGACACTGAAGGTGTTGTAAGCGTTATACTTGCGGGCAGGATTGTAGGCCGAGAAGTAGAACATGACAAACAATGGCGCCTCGTCGGCAGAACCGCCGAGCACCGTGGGCGACATGCTTACAATCTGGGCGTCGCCGGTGATGATGCCTTGTGCTTCGTGGCTGTAGACGGGGTTCTGGCTGTAGCGGTGCCACTTCTTCATGTCGTTGCTCAGGGCGATACCTATGCGCTCGGCTTTCAGGTCGTTGGCGGGATTGACGCCCCCCGCATTGTAGAACATGATGAAGCGGTACTTCTGCAGCTCCTTCGGCAGCACGCCTTTCCACTTCTCGCTGTTCAGCTCGTACACCGTGCTCTTATACTGGGTGAGCTTTTCCCACCACTGGGCATCCTTGTCGTCGATGCTCAGCAGCGGCGTGTCGGCCGACTGCCACTCATGACTGCTTGCGACGTCGCCCCTGGTCCATGCCAGTCCGATGTGCAGGGGTTCGCGGACGGCCTCATATCCTGTCCCATGCCCACCGATATAGGTCATCCAGTAGTTCTTCTTGTATTGCGCAATACCGTATGAGCCGCCCCACGTCCAGTCTGTTAGGGCGGGGAATCCGCCGCGCTGGTTCATGTCCCAGCCTTGGTCCTTATAGGAAAGCAGACGCCCCCGCGTCTGCCAGTGCAGCAGGTCGTCGCTCTCGGCCAGCCATGTCTCGTAGCCGCGGCCGTCGAGTCCCTCCTTGCCGTTATACACGACGTAGGTCATCAGCCACTTTTCGCCCACGCGAAACACCGTCGGGCAGTCTATCTTGTGTCCGTTGTCCGTGGGTGCCACCACGAGGCCATACTTATAGGGCGTGCGCACCTCCTGGTAGATGCGCTGCATGTCCTGTTGGCTGATCGGCTGTGCCAGAGCAGTCACCACGCACGTCATTGCCGCCGTCACCATTGCCGCCCAACGTTTCGTCACCACTGCCGCCCAACGTTTCGTCACCATAGCCGCCCATCTGTTCGTCACCATTGCCGCCCATCTGTTCGTTGTCCGTCGTCCGTCATGCCTTTTGTCTGTCGTCTTTCTGTTCAGCATAGTTCTCCTATTCCTATTTATATAAAGACGTGTCAATGTTCAAATAGTCATCATTCCCCCTGCTCCTCATGCGGAAAGTACACCGCAACCCCATTTCATAACAATTCACCGTATCAGCCACAGCCTTCCATTTATGACACCGATTGGACTGGTTGGACTGATTAACACTGATTTTTATCCACACCAAACTATTGTGTAGCAACCTGAATCAGTGAAAATCAGTCCAATCTGTCACATCAGTGTCAACAGTTATCATTGGCTTAACTGCATACAAAACAAAAATCACATAAAAATCCCTCACGCAATCTCTCACACTGCAACGCTCTGCCTTTCAGTGTTTTACGTATATTGTGAGAGAAGTGAAGGATTTTGATGCGAAAAAATGTTGTATAACATTTTAAATGAGAAATGACGCTGTCAATTAGTAATTAGTAATGAGTAATTAGTAATTATGATTAGACTCTGCGAACTGTAAAATGAGAAATGAGAAATGAGGAATGAGAAATTATAAATGAAAAATGAGAAATGTCACGTACCCCAAAGTGTTGTCCAAGTTGTCCGTAAAGTCAATTAGTAATTAGTAATTAGTAATTAGTAATTATGATTAGACTCTGCGCGCACCCCAAAGTGTTGTCCAAGTTGTCCATGTTGTCTGACAACAATTCGTGTAATTCGTGTAATTCGTGGTCTTTTAAATCCGTGTCTGTGCAATCTGTGGTCAACATACATTTCATGTACTCCGTTGTCTGTGAAAAGTAACCGCCGGAGGTGTTGTCTTCCTCCGGCGGTCCGTAGTGTACGGCTTAGTAGTCGACGCCTTCTATGCCTACGCTACTCCATATGATGTCCTCACTTCCGGGCAGTCCGAGCATCTTGGCGCCGGGGCTGCTGCACAGCATCTGCTGTTGCTGTAACCTGACTACCTGCATGGCAGGCTTCTCGTATGTCTTCTGTTTCATTGTCTCTTTCCTTTCTATTTCTTTTGTCTTTATCTTATTACTATCTTTCTGCCGTTCAGTATGTACACACCCTTCTCGCCGGGCTTGCCGTTGAGCTTGCGTCCGTCAATGGTGTACCACCCCGTGGCGGTAGCAGATTCTTCATTCTTCATTCTTAATTCTTCATTTACAACCCCCGTTGTCTCCCCGTCGCCGAAGTCAAGCACGAAGGCGCGCACTCCAGCGCCGTTCTTGGCGGGCACGTAGAAGTGGGCGCGCATCGACTTCAGCGTGCGTGCTGCCTTCGAGTAGCCTAACGTGCTGCCGCTGCCCATGAGGATAATCTCGTTCAGGTTGCTGTCGTCGATGGTGAACGGCGAGAACTGGCCCACAAACTGGCAGTCGCCCGTGGTGGCGTTGTTGGTGAACGGGACAGCCGTCGGAGCCGTAGCTGTGATGGTGACGCCCTCAAAGACGGGGTTGCTGATATTCTCGCCAGCAGTTTCCCACTTCACGATGTAGGGCTTGCCGGCCTCGATGCTCGTGGCATCGGTGAACTTCAGCGTCAGCGTGCCGTCGGCGGCGAGGTTGGAGTTGGCAGCATCCAGCGTCTTGATGGTGGCTCCCTCGAGGGGCGTGCCGTCGAGCGTGGTTACGCCGAACGGCAGGCAGAGGGTGTTCCAGCTTCCGTCCTTGTAGAGCGTGCGGCCTACGAGCTGGACGGTGAGGCCAGGCGTTACGTTGTTGGCGGCTATGATGTCGGCGTTCTTGCTTCCCTCGGGCTGAGCACTGTCATCATCGAGCAGAATCAGCGCATCCCTCCAGTAGGCGGTGACGGTGATGGTCTGCACGTCGGACTCGCTCCAGATGTAGGGTGCGGTGAAATAGTCGCCAGGCTGCTTTTCTGCGTCAGGCTCGCAACTGGCCACCCAGTGGTCGAACACCTTGCCGAGGGGGGCGGTGAAGCCGCAGGCGGGCAGGGTGTAGTACTGGCCCTTGGTGGCGACATCGCTGGCCATCGTGCCGCTGCCACCGTTGGCAACGAACACGACGGTGTGGTGCAGGGCTACGAAGGTGAAGGTAAAGGTCTTCGTGCCGCCCCAGTCGCCTGTGCCTTTGATGGTGGCCTGATATTGCTCTCCAACAACATAGTCGTAGGCGCCAATGTTGGGTTCGAGTTCAATGGTATAGTCCGTGTCGAGCGTCAACTTCGTATTGCCATTCCACACCTCCACGTTGTTGCTGAGTGGATAATAGGGTCCGTAGCCGTTGTCGTAGGCCTCCAGCGTCCCCTTAATCTCGCAGTTGGCGATGTTGAACGGCGTGATGCGGAACTCCTTCGTGTTTGTCCCTACATAGCCGCCCATGCCGGTGACGGTGACGGTGGCGGTGACCATCTGCGTGGCGCTGCCCGTATTATTGGTTATGGCGAGGGTATAGTCAGTGCCCTCGGTCAGCACGGTCTCGCCGTCCTTCACCATGACGGTGGGCGTGACGGTGGGCTGACTGGCATCGTAGAGATAGGCCACATCGTCCCACGATTCAAAATTGTCCAGACAGATGGTGGTGTAGGCCATCTTCTTGACGCTGGTCGAAGTGATATACACCTCCTGGTCGGGCATGACGAAGGTGTTGGTCTCAGTGTCGAGCGTGATGTCAGTGCCGTCCTCGCCCGTCACGTAGATGGTGTACTCGCTGGTGCCGTCGATGACTTCCACCTTCACCGTCTCGCCGGCGTAGGCCCAATAGACCTGGTTGCTGTTGCCGACATTGTAGCAGCGGAATATGGTGTTGTCGTAGTTGTAGCGGTGCTGCAATCGCCACTGCGCGTAGAGCGTCACGACGCCGCCGTCCTCAGCGGTCAGGTTCTGCACCAGAGCCTCGTCCTCGTAGTTGGTGCCGCTGCCGTCGGCCTTGGTGTTCCAGCGCAGCCACTGGCCAGTAGTGGTCGAGAAGGCGTTCTTGGTCAGCGCCGTTGCCTCTTGGTCATAGGTGAAGGTCTGGTCGGCCATCTCGCCGTGAACGGGAATGCCCGCCACAAAGTGTACGGTGTAGGTGTTGGCCGTCCACTGGGCGTAGAGTATCACTGCGGCCCCGTTTTCGGCAGTCAGGTTCTGAACAGCCTGTCCATCGGTGTAGGCCGTGCCGGTGCCGTCCGCTGCCGTGTTCCAGCCGTTGAAGGTGTAGCCCGTGCGGGTGTAGGCGTTGGCGGTCAGTTCCTTGGGTTCATCGTAGGTGAAGGACTGAGCGCTCATTTCGCCGCCTGTCGCGCCATTGCCGTTGAACTGCACAGAATAGGTGTGAGTCGTCCAGTTGGCGGTATAGGCGCGGTCGCCAGTGGTACCAGAGGGGATGGTCACGGTCTGGGTGATTCCATCAAGGTCGGTTCCCGTCCATCCACCGAAGGTATAGCCCGTCTTTATCGGGTTGTTCAGGGTGATTGCTTCGCTCTCGACGGTATAGCTCACCGGGTTGGAGACCGCAAAGGTCGCGCCCTCCACGTTGTTGTAAGTGATGGTATACGTAATGGGCTGGAAGCTAGCTGTCACCGTCACGTTGCTGGCGGGCATGGTGAAGGTGAAGTGCGTGTCGTCCGCCTTTGTCGCATCGGTGTTGTTGTATTTCACGCTGGCGACTTTATAGCCCGTATCGGGGGCTACTGTCACCCTGACAGTGTTTCCGCTCTCAGCCACCGCCGGGGCCGTCGCCGCCCCGTGGACCGCCGCGTCCACGGTGATGAAATGAGCGTTTGGCGAGGGCTGCAATTCCACGTTCTTGATGGCGTTCTTCTGCGCGTCAGTCAGTGAGCCATAATAATAATTGCCGCTTGCGTCCTTAAAGAACTTGCCGTCCGCAATGGTCACGCTGCCGCCGTACTCGGCCTTGACCCTGTCTGTCGCTGCATTGCTCCAATTCAGGGTGGTATTGCCGCTGATCTTCTTGGTGTTCAGAATTCCGCCATTGTAAGTGACGCTGCCGTTCACACAGGTATTGAATCCCGCTGTCAGATGAACTTCACCGCCATTGACGTTCAGATTACCGTTAATTGCGCAATTATAATTGCTCACGCCGCAATAGAGCTTTCCTCCGTTCACGGTAACGCTTGTAACTTGGTCGCTAATGCTTAAACAACTCAGCGTACCCGTGCCATTCTCCTGTCCCCAGATAACGAGGTTGGGTTTGCCGCCACCTGCTGTATTGATGGTCGAGTTGGGCAGGCTAAGTGTTGCTCCGTCGCAAAGGATGATGTTGATGACTACGCCATCACCGCCGGAGACCAGATTGAATCCGCTGTTGCGGGTCACATTCCCGCCCACGGCATACCAGCCGGAATACAAGCCAACTTTGCTGTCGCTTGTAATCCTTTCGGCTTCTACCGTCTGCGTGACGCCGTTCAAATCGACGTAAGTGAACGTCTCTTTTACAAAGGCCGCCGTCACGGTTATGTCCTCAGTGGGCATGTTGAAGGTGTAGCTGTTGTTGGACACGCTGCCGGTCACATCGGTTCCGTTCACGGTCAGGGCACTCAATATGTAGCCTTTTTCGGGGGTGATGGTCAAGGTGACAGAAGAACCTGACGTAATGTAGCTCGCGCCGTCGTAGGTGAACTTCGTCCCATCACTGGCGGCGGTCACACGATCGGAGTTGGTGGAGAGCTTGTAGAAGCGCCATCCGGTCGTATTTTCGCTGTTCCCGACGCCGCGAAGCCCGTCGTTGGGATCGCTGCTGTAGAAATAGCAGCCGGTGTAGCTGTTGCCAAATGCGGAAGACCCATCTCCGGTAATGGCGCCCTTAAAGTTGTTAGTGCTATAGGAGGTTAAAGTGGGATTGATGACATAGCAGTTGCTGAATTTCCCATCATGCTGCGCATACCCGACCAGCGCGCCGGCGTTTCCGTTTTTTCCGATCGTGCTGGCGGCAATCACGGGATCGATGAGAACAACGTTCTTCACCGTGCCGTAGTACACACAAAGAAACATTCCGGCGTTGCCATACTCGGTGCTGACAGAAAGCCCCGTGATGACGTGGCCGCCGCCGTCATAGGTGCCCTGGAACTTCTTCCCGTCGCTATACTCGCTGATCGGTGTGAAACTGCCGCTGAGGGCGATGTCGGCGGTTTGCATGAAGGTCTTACCCTCGCAGGTGTGGCTCTTAGAGTAAGCCGAAAGGGCGTTGAGCGCGGCGGCGCTGTTGATGACGAACCAGCCATTGGTTTCATCATAGGTCAGGCCGTCGATTTCGTTCCTCCACTTGGCGTAGAAGGTTCTGTCGCCCGATGAGTCATAGGGGATGCCCGTAACCGCTGTACCATTAAATTCAGCGTTGTCGTACCATCCCTCGAAGATGTAGCCCGTGCGCATGGGATCGGAGAGGGTCACGGTCTCGTCGTCCCTGTAGGTGTTGGGGTTGGAAGCCGCGTTGGTGCCGCCGTTCAGCATATAGGTGATGCTGTAGGTGACAGGTGCTACGTATGAATAGCTCCTGCTGTTAAACGTCACGTTTGCAGCATAAGGTTCGCTTGATGAAGTCACAGTAGCGTTGACCGTCGCTGTGAGGCTTGTGTTTTCAGCGCACATGAATGTTGCCGTGCAGGTAGAATGATCGCTCGACCAGTTCCACTTCGGCTTGAGTGCCGCCACACAGGTAACGGTGCATACCTTTTTTCTGCTGCTATTGCTGGCACCTGTCGCAAGCTTGTCGAAACTTGTATAGCCCGAAGAGCTTTGTCCCGGCGTGAGGCCTGTTATGCTTGATGTTGGCCACTCGGTTGATGAAGTCTCATCCACACGTAAAAACGTCGTGCTGCCCGAATTATCATTTCTGTATGCTACCAGTCTACCGTCGGAATCACTTTCCAGTCGCACGGATGATGTTTCAGATGTGTTAATCCCCGACCAGTCCACTCTGTAGAAATGGTCGCTGAAGGCGAAATAGCCCGAGGCCGTGCCCGACGACGATACCGTCAGGAAGCCGGTGAGGTCAGTCGCCGCCGCCGTCTGTGCGGTGGTGGCGGTCAGCAGCGTGGCGAGCAGCAGGATGACTGCCGTCCGCGAGGTGCTGAGAATGTTAATGGTTTTGTTCATGTTCATGTTCATTTTTGTTTTATTAATTGTTTATACCTTATTCAATATATTGGACTGACACACCATAAACGGAGGCCGCCGAGCACATCTTTCGGGATGTCTGGGCGGATATTATCTTGAGGGAGGGGGGAAGTCGGGAGGAGGGGCTAAGATTCTTGCGGCTCTATGGATATATCATATTTTCCCCCGGATAAATATCCGTTGTGGTGTGTCAGTAAGTCAAAGAACGATATGGTGCCCTTCGGGCGTAACCCAAAGAGCGCATATTAATATTTACGAAACAGCCGCACCAGCTGCACGATAAAAATGACGGTCACGACGAGGAAGCCGAGGACGATGGGAACGGAAACCCACAGGGGAGACTCTGAAATGAAGCTCGAAAGTGTCATACGCAGTTTGATAGAATTTGGGTGCAAAGATACGAAAAAGATATGACGTGAGGTGTATAAATTCTCGCAATGGTGTATAAAATTGACGAGTTAGGTGTATAAATTCGTCGAATTTATACACCTTTAGCCCCTTTCTGTCTTGTTTTTTCGCTTACTTATTTGTACCTTTGCTGCCGATATGGAGAAACTGACTTTAGGAGCAATGCAATTTACGGCGGTGGTGTTGATGACGCTGCTTACGTTCAAGCTGCTGGTGCCTCACAAGAGGAGCCAGGAAACGGCTGTGGCGACGACGGCCCGCTGGCTGATGGCTGCGGCCACGGCGACGCTGGCCGTACACTTCCTGCTGCAGCTGACGCTTGACCTCAGGGCGCTGGGCGTCACGCAGTCGGTGATGCTCAACCTGACCATGCTCATACCGGCCTCCTACCTCTTCGCCCGCGCCGTGTTGCTGCTGCAACAGCATGGGCGGCTGAGCTGGTGGAACCGCTGGGCGGGGCCGCTTACGTGGGGCGTGGCGATGTTGCTGCTGTGGTTAGCTGTCTTGACCGACGGACAGCCGCTGCTGGGCGACTCGTCGCAGCGACAGTGGGCCGAGGTGGCGGGTGCACTGTGCTACATGGCGATGCAGACCTACTACTTCTGGCGCCACACCACGGCACTACGGGCCATGCACCGCACGCTGAACGACTACTACGACAGAAACACCAGCGGTATGCTGCGATGGATGCAGCTGAGCATCGTGGGACTGATGCTGCTGGCGCTGCTGGTGCCCTTCATCATTTTCACCACAGCCGACTGGCTGCTGTTCGTGATTGCCATCATCATCTACTTCTTCATCTTCTATCTGGTTGACAGTTTCTGCTACTACCTGACGAGTAACGCCCCGGCAAAGACACAGGAGGCCGAGGAGAGCAGGGCGAAGGATGAGCAAGCGGAAACCATGCAGGAGACGACGGGGCAGGCGGCGATGGCCGTGGAGGAGCAGACAACCAGAGCCGTGGAGCAGTGGACGGCCAAGGGCGGACACCGCAAGGCGGGCATCACCAGTCCCGTGGCAGCGGCAGAGATGGACATCCCGCGCTACCAGCTGACGGTATGGCTGAAAGCCAACGGCTACGAGTCGTTCAGCCGCTGGATGACGGCGTTGCGCATCGACGAGGCCAAGCGCGTGCTAATGGCTCACCCCGACTGGAGCACCGAGGCTGTGGCCGACTATTGCGGATTCAATAGCCGGGGATATTTCCACCGTATCTTTAAGGAACAACTTGGCATGACGCCTGCCCAGTATCAGCGGCAGGAGTCTGCTACTCCTGAAACAGCCAGTCAACCTCGCCCGACGGACCGTTGAGTCCGCAGTCGCGTGGCGTGATGGTGCTGGTGGTGAAGCCAGCCACCATGAGGATGCCCTTGGGCAGGCGCAGCGTGTGGCGACCGGCAGGCAGGGTGTACTGGTGGATGTTGACCTTTGGCATCTGGACGATACTGATGGCGTTGGTCAGCAGAGGCTCGGCCTGGCCGTACTCGTTGCCGGTGGCGTCAGTCTCGAGCTTTGGAGCCTTTGCCCATTTGGGGTCATCGTCCTTGAAGAGTCCTACAAGCAGCTTGACGGGCGAGTCAGCCTCGTACTCGATGGTGGTACCAACGATGCGGGTGGTGTCGCGGTTGAGGACGAGGGCCTGTAGCCCGGCGAGCTCCGGGGCAATGGAGTCAACGGGAGTGTCGGGGCGGTTCTCGAAGAGGATGGCGCCTTTATTGAGCGTGAGGGTGGTGAGGGGGTGTTGTTGCTGTGATACAGCAACATACTTGACGGGGGCGGGGAGGGCGGGAGTTATCTTGATGTCGTTATGGATTATGGGGGCTTTCAGCTTTTCTATGTTGGCACGTAGGGCATCTAGCTCATCCTGATAGACTGTTGCCAGTTCGCTCCATGTCTTCATCTTGCCGTTGTCACCGCCTACTGGGATACGTCGCTGGGCCGTCTGCATAGAGTTGGCGTAAAGGTAGGTCAAGTCTGTGATTCGGGCTAATTGCTTCCATGTCGTCACGCTCATTTGCAGTAAGGGCAGGGCACGGTCGAGCCAGTAGATGTCCTTTGTCCATTTGTAGTTCAATACCTGTTGGGCTGCTAATACCTTATAGTAAAAGGCATGGGCAAACAGCCTGTAGCACTCGATGTCCGACATCAGCCGTTTGAACTCCTCCTGATGTCGTGTGGGCATCGTAACGACACCCTTGATGGCAGCGCTGGCCAGCTCGCCATGTGTGACACACTGCATGACGATGTCCAGCGGTAGCTCGCCGACGTGTTGCTCGCCCTTGTGCTCTTTCTCAACGTACTCGATGAGTTTCTCGCCCTCTGGTCCACAGCTCTCGTAGAAGCCTGGATAGATGGTGTACTTATAGGGATTCACCAGTTCGCCCATGGTCATGCCGAGGAGCAGCGTCTGGCGGTTGCCCTCGGTGATGCCGAAGCGTCGGAGCAGTTTGGGAGCTATCTCGCCAGCCTCGTCGTAGGCATTTACTAAGTGGCTGGCACTGACGGAGTCGATGCCGTAGTAGTCAGCCAGTATCTTGGACCAGTAGCCGTGTTCGGCTTTAAGCGAACTGACACTGCTCTCGGTGTCAGGGGCGTAGCGGTCGCTGTTCCAGGCATAGCGGCCCCAGGCTTGGTACCACATCCAGTCGCGTTCGATTTGGAGCAGGCGTTGACCGTCTGGCAGACGGTCGGCCGTGTAGGGCCAGTCCCAGTAGGAAGCCTGCGGATAAAGGTGGAGACCAGTAGAGTGGTGGACGCGGTGCATGGCCTGAACGGTCTTCTGGATGAAGGCTGGCGAGGCCCATCGCCAAGGCTCGAGGTTAGCCAGTATGTGTACGTTGTCGATGTGTACGGGTGCTGCGGCAGCCAGTTGTCGGTGTGTCTCTCCCCATGGTCCTCCCGGCTGGTAGGTTGTCAGCGATTCGCCCGTGTATTTGTTCATGGTGTAGATGTTCGGATAGAGTGGCAGACTGGCTTTCAGCACGGCTGGTCCGTCGGTGTCGTGGTTGCGGAGGATGATAGGTGGCGTGTCTGTCCGTCCGCTGGCCTTCAGCCCGTCGCGGATGCCCGGGATGATGGTTTCCGTCATCCAGCGTATGTCGGTGTCGAGGCCAGACATCGCCTCACCGAGACATACGAGGAATCCCACCTTGGGATATTGCTCGACGAAGGCTGCAATAGACTTTCTCGTGTAGTCAGCAATCAGTGGTGTAATAGGACGGTTACGGTCCTGCGTCTTCAGTCCGTAGTGGTCAGCGAAGGGCTTGCTCACGATGATGTTGTAGAACATCTGGATGATGCGTATGCCACGTCGGTCGGCCTCGGTGACGAGAAACGCAAACATCTCCTGGTTGCGAGCCATCGTCTTGTCGTCCACCTCTGGAGCGAAGGGGTAGTCGGCCAGTTTGACAAGCGACGCAAAGGGATGTCCGTTCCAGAGGTAAACGGTGTTCATCTTGCTCTCTACCAGCATGTCGAGATACCTCAGCCACAGCTCTTTGTCATAGAACCACGGGAAGTTTTCTGGTGTGTAGGGGTACTCATAGACGCGGTGCCCCGGCAGGTACTCCGTCTTCTGTAGTCCCACGCATGCACCGCGCATCACCATCTGTGGAGCCTCCTTAACGGTTCCGACATCCAGCGTGCCTGTTGTCTTGATACGGTCGGCCAGTTCCACACAACCATAGATGACGCCGGCAGCATCGTTGCCCGTTACTTTGATGGACCGTTTGTCCTGCACGATGGTGTAGCCTTCTGATGCACCTTGCTGGGCATTGCGGAGCACTATCTTGGTGCCTTGTTTCGGCATCACGTCGTAGCCGGCCTCCGTCAGTTTCTTGGTCAGGAAAGTGGCGGCATACCGTTCCTGTTCGGTGGCTCCTTTTGACACGTCGATGCACACCTGCTGAGCCATGGCCACGAGTGTCACGACCAGCCCCAGTGCCGTCATCATCATTTTCTTCATACCTTATATATTATAAAGTGCTACAATGCTACATGACCACTTCCACCGTGTGGTGCCCCGGTGTGGCCTTGACGACACGTCCCTCAACGTCAGCTCCGTCAAGAACGATGCTGCGCACACCGCTCTGTCGGCCGTCTGGATTGCGTACGATGATGTCAAAGGTAGCATCTCGCAGGATACGATGTACGCGGTACTCCTTTAATGTGGCAGGTATGCAGGGGTCAATCTCTAAGCCGTCGTAGGTAGGTCTGATGCCGAGGATGTATTGTGTGATGGTAATCCAGTTCCATGCTGCAGTACCCGTCAGCCACGAGTTCTTTCCCTCGCCGGGGCGTGCTGCATCCTTTCCGGCTACCATCTGGCAGTAGACGTAAGGCTCCACCTTATGCAGCTGCTGGTCCTTGATCCATGCCGGACAAATCTTGGTGTAGTGCTCCCAGGCATCGTTGCCCCTTCTTGCCACCGTCTCACCGATGATGACCCACGGGTTGTTGTGACAGAAGATGCCAGCATTCTCCTTATATCCTGCAGGGTAGCTGCTGATTTCGCCCATCTCAACGTAGTAGCGTGTGAAGGCGGGGTTGTTGAGCACCATGCCATGCTCGCAGTCCAGATAGCGCTTGCATGCATCCAGGGCTTTGGCTACCATGCCCTCCTCCTGTCCGATGGCTGCCATGGTGCAGAATCCCTGCGACTCGATGAATATCTTGCCCTCCTCGTTCTCGTGCGAGCCAATCTTGTTGCCGTAGTAGTCGTAGGCCCTGAGGTACCAGTCACCATCCCAGCCGTGCTGCTTGACGGCCTCCACCATGGCATCGATGCAGGCCTGTGCACGGTCGGCTTCGGCGGTGTAGGAGACGACGGCAATGCCGTCGTTTACCGGACGGGAAGGGCGGTGGGTGGCCAGTTGGCGACACAGTTCGACGTACTGATGTCCCGTAAAGACGAAGAGGCCTGCAATCATCAGCGACTCTGCTTTCGAGCCAACGCTGTTGTTCTCGGTAGTCTGGAACGACTCGTTGGGGTCCCATGAGAAGCAGTTCAGGTTCAGACAGTCGTTCCAGTCGGCACGCCCGATGAGTGGCAGGTTGTGTGGGCCAAGGTTCTCGACGACGTGGTTGAACGAGATACGTAGGTGCTCGAACAGCGTCACCTCCGAACCTGGCTGGTTGTCGAAGGGCACCATCTCGTCGAGTATGCTGAAGTCTCCAGTCTCCTTGATATATGCCACGGTGCCGAAGATGAGCCAGCAGGGGTCGTCGTTGAATCCGCCTCCGATGTCGTTGTTTCCCCGTTTTGTCAAAGGCTGGTACTGGTGGTAGCAGCCTCCGTCGGGGAATTGTGTCGATGCGATGTCGATGATGCGCTGCCGTGCACGGCTTGGTATCTGGTGGACAAATCCGACGAGGTCTTGGTTAGAGTCGCGGAATCCCATGCCGCGTCCTACGCCGCTCTCGAAGAATGATGCCGAGCGCGAGAAGCAGAAGGTAATCATGCACTGATACTGGTTCCAGATGTTCACCATGCGGTCGAGGCGCTCGTCGTCGCTCTTGACCGTGAACTTGCTGAGCAGTCCGTCCCACAGCTGGCGCAACTCGTCGAAGGCAGCATCCACGGCTTCCACCGTGGCGAAGCGGCTGATAGTCTCGTGGGCCTTCTTCTTGTTGATAATGGTATGGTCCAGCGTGCCGAGCGAGGTGATGAGGCCTGAACCGGCGGCAGAGTCGTCAGTCTCGAACTTCTCGTCCTGTTCGTTCTCAACGTAGCCTAACAGGAAGATGAAGTCACGCTGTTCGCCAGGCTGCAGTTCCACTTCGACGTAGTGCGATGCAATGGGACTCCAGCCGTGGGCCAGCGAGTTGGCGGGCTTGCCGGCCATGACACACTGCGGGTTGGAGAAGTCGTTGTACAGTCCGATGAACGTCTCGCGGTCGGTGTCGTAGCCGTCGGCCTGAGCGTTGGTCAGTGCATAGTAGGCAAAGTGGTTGCGGCGCTCCTTGTATTCCGTCTTATGGTAGATGGTGGTAGTCTTGGCTGTTGCACCGTCAATGGCGCGCTGCTCTATCTCCACCTCGCCTGTCGACCAGTTGCGCTGGAAGTTCTCCATGTCGGTGGCTGCATTCCAGAGACACCACTCAGCCAGTGAGAACAGCTTGAGGCGCTTCACTCCGGTAGTCGTGTTACGCAGCGTCAGTTTCTGTACCTCGGCCCACGTGTGTAGCGGAACGAAGAAGAGTACGGATGCCTCAACACCGTTCTTGCTGGCAGTGATGCGTGTGTAGTTCATGCCGTGGCGGCACTCGTACGAGTCGAGCGGTGTCTTGCAGGGTTTCCATCCTGGCGACCAGACGGTGGCGCCATTCCCCGAGGCAGCTTCGTCGACGATATAGAAATAGCGGCCGCCGGCATCCATCGGCACACCGTTGTAGCGGTAGCGTGTGATGCGGCGGAACTTAGCGTCTTTATAGAAGTCGTAGCCTCCGCCGGTGTTGGAAATCAGTCCGAAAAAGTCCTCATTGCCCAAGTAGTTAATCCATGGGAACGGTGTGGCGGGATTGGTGATGACGTACTCACGGTGCTGGTCGTCGAAATGTCCAAATGTCTTCATATCTTTTGATTTTTATTTCTTAATATTTATTTTTATTGTCCTCCCAGCCGTTCAAAGTAACCGCTCACGTCGTCCCACGACTTGAACGTGTCGCTGCCGAACTCCAGGAGAGTGGCCATGGTGTCGCCTTCGTCGCGGCCGCTGACGAGGTAGTCGCCGTAGAGCAAGTCGCGGCGGTAGGTGTAGACCGTGTGGTGCCAGGCCGGTACGTCGATGTAGCGTTCGAGCCATGACTGCCAGCCGGGTTCGTCGGCAACGAAGTACACTTGGTAGTGCTCAATCAGCTGGCGCACGGTCTTCTGTACCGACGATGCCGGCTTCTGGTAGCTGTCAGTCATGGTTTCCATGCCTATATAGATGACGGGCCGCTCGCGGTGCTCCTGACGGTCGTCAATCCAGCGTATGACGGGTACGACACTGTGCATGAACGACTGGTCGTTCATGCGGTGCTCGCCGTGGAAGTGGAGCGCCTGCGGGTAGACGGCGTGGAACATGTCGAAGGTGTTGACCGTCGTGTCCTCGTCGCCGAACAGGCCAAACACTCGCTGCCGCTCGTCGTCGTCAACATGGGCAAAGCGCTGCTCTGAGGCATCGCGGTACTCCTTGACCAGCGCCTTGTCGACATAGAACTCCTGGATGCCGTCCTGTCGGGGGTTCTGAAACTGTTGCGTGCCTGTCATGCCGTGGGCCTTCATCGTCTCGCCCATCTCCATGGCCGGATTGACGCAAATGCGGTCGTAGCCGCAGAGCTGTTCGGTGTACATGCCGCCCATCGATGTGCCGATGATGAGGTCGGGGTGCTCTGCCTCGCACGTCTGGCGCAGCAGTTCGAGAGCCTCCTGCGGGTGGATGGGCAGGTCGGGGGCAACGACGCGTGCGGCAGGCATGACGGTGCGCAGCCGCGTGACGGTTCCTGACTGCCCACTGCTGGCAAAGCCGTGGACGTAGAGCACCGTCTTTCCCTTCATCAGTTCAGGAAACTGTTTGACGTATGGATTGTCTGCCATTCTTTTGATTCTTGATTAGCGTTTGCAAACTTACACATTATTTTTCAATTACGCAACAGTCGGCGCTTTTAAAAATCATTAAAAGTTGTCTGCCATCATTGTGAGCGGCCTACTCGGCATGGTCGGTGCTCGGTTTACGTCACCCCCTGTGCGCTTATTATAGTAGGGAAAAAGAAAAGGCAATGGTATAGCAGTTGACTTGTTGGTGCATCCTCCCTCTCTTTTTTATATTGATTCATAAAACGGAAAAACCCTTCACCAGCGCTGTAATGTGTTGCACGACAATGACTTGCGGTGAAGGGTTGCCAGTGATGCAATGTGAAGGGGTTCGGCGATGCAATGTGTAGGGCTGACAGATAACGCCCTTCACGAATTCTTCCAAGCATTTTCGACGCTGTGAGTGGCCTTCTCACGATCGTGAGTGGCCTACTCAGTTCCGTGAGTGGCCTAGTTATGACCGTGAGTGGCCTGCTAATTGGAATTACTTTTAGAGTAAATGCAAAGACCTGCGATGTCACACTCACCTCTCACATCATCCATCTCACATCATCCATCATCCATCTCACATCATCCATCATCCATCACACATCCAACCCTTCACCGTATCTCGTTGTGTTATTGTTCGTTAGCCGCCTGGTGAAGGGTTTTGTTGCACGACGATCTCTCCTTTTATTATAATAAAAAGAAGTTGTGGGAGACTTCAATGTGATTGACTTAATACCCCACCTGCGTTTGACGGCCGTCAAACGGAAATGTGAGGGCCACTCATGGGAATAAATAGGTCATCCGGACCACCTGGACGCGTGGCGAATTGTTAAAATCGGTGCGAAAGGTTTGCCAAATGAAAAAAAATGTTTATCTTTGCAGTCACAACTAAGCCGACGATTATCATGAAGAAACTTATCACACTATTGCTGTTTGTCGCCTGCGTAGTGACGGCCAGTTCACAGCCGCTGCGCAACCCCGTCATTCCGGGCTACCATCCCGATCCCAGCGTCTGCCGCGTGGGCGACGATTTCTATCTGGTCAACTCGTCGTTCCAGTATTTCCCTGGCGTACCCATCTATCACTCGACCGACCTGGTCAACTGGACTCTCATCGGCAACGTGCTCGACCGCGATGAGCAGCTGCCGCTGAAGGATGCCACGTCGTGGACAGGCATCTACGCCCCCACTATCCGCTACAACGACGGCACGTACTACATGATTACCACCAACGTGGGCAACGGCGGCAACTTCATGGTGACCGCCACCGACCCCCGTGGGCCTTGGAGTGCCCCCATCTGGCTGCAGCAGCAGGGCATCGACCCCTCGCTGTGGTTTGAAGACGGCAAGTGCTACATGGTGTCGAATCCTGACAACACCATCATGCTCTGCGAGATAGACCCTGCCACCGGTCGCCAACTGACCGAAAGCAAAGCCCTATGGCAGGGCACGGGAGGTCGCTATCCCGAAGGTCCTCATCTGTACAAGAAAGACGGTTACTACTACCTGCTCATCAGCGAGGGAGGCACCGAACTGGCCCACCGGCTGACCATAGCGCGTTGCCGCCGTATCGACGGTCCCTACGAGGCTAACCCTGACAATCCCCTGCTAACCAACTGTAGTGTTGCTGGACAGTCGATGCAGATACAAGGTACCGGCCATGCCGACTTCGTCGAGGCTGCAGACGGCTCTTGGTGGACCGTCTTTCTGGCCTACCGCAACATGGGTGGCTCCTACCACCACATGGGTCGTGAGACGTGTCTCGCACCGGTTGAGTGGCCGACAAGCCAGTGGCCCGTTGTGAACGGCGGCAACCCCATTGACACCGTGATGCAGGTTCGTACGTTGGCTCCCCAGCAGCCCCAGTACCGCTATCTGCATACTACGTTCGACGGTCAGCCTCTCGGTCCCGAGTGGGTACACCTGCAGAACCCCATTGCCGCCAACTACCGCCAGCACGACGGCCGGCTTGTGCTGACAGCCCACGGCACGCTGACCGAGAACCGTCAGCCGACGTTTGTTGGGCGCCGCCAGGAGAGCGACGTCATGACCATAGAGACCGAGATAGACACCGACCTGCTTGACTTCGGCACGGAGGCCGGCCTTTCCGTCTACCAGATTCATACCGGTCATCTTGACCTCGGGCTCGTCAAGTACCAGACAGGCAGTGTTGCCGTGGTACAGCGGTCGCAGGTCATGTCGCTGCAACACGAGGTCATGGGCGACGACTCTGGCCATCTGCAGGGCAAGGTCCGTCTGCGCATACAGAGCGATGGCAGCCGCTATATGTTCAGCTACAGCACCGACGGCTTCCGCTGGAAGCAGGTAGCCGAGCAGGACTGCCAGCTGGTAAGCACCGAGGTAGTAGGCGGCTTCACTGGTGTCGTGCTGGGCATGTATGCCGAGGGTGAAGGCTCGGCAGCCTTCAACTACTGCACGTACTATGAGTGACAAATATTCTGGCAAGATACCATAATAATTAATCCGTTTATCCGTTATTTTTACATAAACATTATTTCATCTATTAAACAAAAACGTTATGAAAAAGTATTTAGCAGAAATGGTGGGCACCATGGTGCTCGTGCTGATGGGCTGCGGCGTAGCCGTGAGCCTGGGTTGTGACCCTGTTAACAACATCCCCGCAGTGGTAGGAACGGCAATGGCCTTCGGCCTCGCTGTCGTCGCTATGGCTTACACCATCGGCGGCATCTCAGGCTGCCACATCAATCCGGCCATCACCCTGGGCTGCATCCTCGCTGGTCGTATGGATGCCAAGGAGGGCTGTATGTACATCGTGTTCCAGTGCATTGGTGCCTTCATTGGTTCCGCTCTGCTGGCTCTGCTTGTTGCCAATGTCCCCGGCATGGAGGGAACTGGTGCCAACGACCTGCAGGCTAACGTATCGGTGATGGGCGGTCTGCTCGCCGAGATTATCTTCACCTGTGTCTTCGTGCTCGTTGTCCTCGGTGCTACAGCCAAAACCAATGGCGCTACCAACAACTTCGCCGGCTTGGCTATCGGTCTGAGTCTCGTGCTCGTTCATCTCGTCTGCATCCGCTACACGGGTACGTCGGTGAACCCCGCCCGCTCGCTGGCTCCCGCCATCTTCCAGGGTGGCACGGCACTGGCTAACCTCTGGATCTTCATCGTTGGTCCGTTCGTAGGTGGTGCACTGGCTGCTTGCATCTGGAAGCTCATCGAACCCGCAGAGAAGTAATTAGCAAACCTACATTTTTTAACCGTTTATCCCGACAAACGACCCGTTTGTCGGGATAATTGTTTTATGAACACCTCTATATTACGTCCACTCTTTTTTGTGTTACTCTCTGGAGTTATCTTTTTGATTTTCCGACTGTTAACTTTTTAGTGTAACATAAATCGTCCACTTTTTCTTTTGTAACATTTTTTTTAGTTGCCTTTTTTTATACCTTTGCACCGCAAGTCGTGAAACAAACGGCTTTGGCAATGTGTTATCTCATAATACTAACTTAATAATAATAAACGTATGAAAAAAAGCAAGTTCTTTTTCCTGTTGCTGGCATTCGTCATGATGTCGGCCACAACTCTTGCGCAGCAGCGTACGTTCACGGGCGTGGTGGTTGACGACCAGCAAGAACCCGTCATCGGCGCTTCTGTAGTTCAGAAAGGTACCACTAATGGTACCGTAACCGACTATGATGGTAACTTCACGCTCAAGGCAAGCGAGGGAGCTACCCTGGTCGTCTCCTATCTGGGCATGACAACCCAGGAAGTGAAGGCCGCCGACGGCCTGCGTGTAGTGCTGCAAGCAGATAACAAACTGCTTGACGAAGTAGTGGTCATTGGCTACGGCGTTCAGAAACGCAGTGTGGTGACAGCCTCTATCGCAAAGGTCAGTGCCGACGACCTGGAGGGCAAGACACGTCTGCGTGCTGACGATGCCCTGAAGGGTATGGCTGCCGGTGTTAACGTCACGTCAGCATCGGGACAGCCGGGTGCCAAGTCGATGATACGCGTGCGCGGTGTGGGTACGATTAATAATACCGACCCCCTGTACATCATCGATGGCATGCCTACCGACCAAGACGGTATGGAATCGGTCAATCCCAACGATATTGAGTCTATCGAAGTGCTGAAGGATGCTGCCTCCGGAGCTGTCTACGGTGCACGTGCAGCCAACGGTGTCATCCTGATTACCACGAAGAAAGGCAAGATGGGCAAGGCCAGCATCAACTACAACTTCTCGTACGGCTGGCAGAGTGCTTGGAAGAAGCGCGACGTAACTGGTGCTACCGACTACGCTATCCTGCAGAACGAGATGTTCGTCAACGGTAAGCAGGCTCCCCTCTATGCTGACCCGTACAACCTTGTCGATGCCAACGGCAATGCCGTCAAGGGTTTCGGGACCGACTGGCAGGAACTGCTGTTCAACGACAATGCTCCCATCGTGCAGCACGACCTCAGCGTCAGCGGTGCCTCGGAGAAGGTGAACTACTATCTCTCGCTGGGTTACTTTACCCAGGAAGGTATCATCGGCGGTAATTACGGCCAGTCTAACTACAACCGTCTGACACTCCGCTCGAACAACCAGTTCAATATCCTTGATGCCACTAAGGAGCGCAGTTTCCTGAACAAGTTGGACATCACGGCTAACCTTTCCTACATGCGCGTTCACAATACGGGCGTCGACGCCAACTCCACATGGGGCTCACCGCTGGGTTCTGCCCTCTATCTGGCTCCCACGCTGCCCGTCACGCTGACTGGCGACGTGGCCAAGCAGCAGTTCAGCGCTTACCCACAGTACGAGTTGTACACCGACGGCAGAGGTAACCCCTATACCATCCCCGGTTTCCTCGGTTCCTATAACGAGCAGAACAACCCCATCGCCATGATGCAGGGTAACCCCACCCGCAATTGGTCGCACAAGTTCATGCCTAAGTTCAGCATCGACCTCCAGCTGTGGGACGAGTTGAAGTACCACTTCACATGGAGTGCCGAGCTGAGTTTCTGGGGCAACAACGCCGCCGGACTGAAGAAGTACTATCTTTCGGGTAACAACAATTCCGACCATACGTGGGCTTCAGCCTACAAAGGCAATAACTCGACATGGCAGATAGAGAACACGCTGACCTACGACAAGACCTTCGGCAAGCACACCATCGGTGTGGTGCTCGGCCAGTCGGCCCTGAAGTTCAAGGGCGACGACCTCTCCGCCTCGCACTGGAACCTGGTCAATCTGTCGAAACCTTATCTCAACTACACCACGGGTGGTGACATCGAGACAACTCAGGATGCCGACGGTAACATCACGGGTGTCAAGAGCCTCATAGGTGTCGGCGGCGGTCCGTATGTGGAGCACCATCTGGCATCGCTCTTCGCACGTGTCAGTTACAACTACGACGAGCGTTACATGTTCCAGGCTACCATTCGCCGTGACGGTTCTACACGCTTTGGCTCGAACAAGAAGTACGGTACGTTCCCCTCGTTCTCATTAGGCTGGAACGTGATGAACGAGAAGTTTATGGAGAAGACACGCAACTGGCTGGCTAACTTCAAGGTGCGCTTCAGCTGGGGACAGAACGGTAACGAGAATCTGCCAGACTTCCGCTATACGGTGCTCACCGAGACGGGTGGTACCAGCAACTACTACTTCGGAAGACAGGCTACCATGGCCTACGGATCGAAGTCGGCAGGACTGGGCAACGCCGACCTGAAGTGGGAAGCCAGCGAACAGACCGACTTCGGTATCGATCTGGGCTTCTTCAACAATGCGCTGACCTTCTCGGTTGACTACTTCGTCAAGACGACCAAGGACATGCTCATCCAGCTGCCTATTCCTTCCTATGTGGGCGAGGCAAAACCATGGGGTAATGCCGGCGACATGCAGAACTCGGGTATTGAGTTCGAGCTGGGTTACAAGTGGAACATTGCCGACGCTCGCTTCGCAGTGAAGGGCAATGCTTCCTACCTGAAAAACAAACTGAAAAATATAGGCAACGAGACAGGATTCCTCGACTGGGGCATCTCGCAGTTCAGCGACGGTAGCACACGTGCCGAGAACGGCCAGCCCTTCCCATTCTTCTATGGTTACAAGACCGCAGGAGTGTTCCAGAATATGGCCGAGGTGAATGCCTATACCAATAAGGATGGTGGACTCATCCAGCCCGCTGCCGCTCCTGGCGACCTGCGCTTCGTCGATGTCAACGGTGACGGACAGATTACCTCTGCCGACCGTACCAAGATAGGCAAGCCGACTCCAGACTGGACCTTTGGTCTGAACTTCAGTGCCGAGTGGAAGGGCTTCGACTTCAATGCCTTCTTCCAGGGTGTCAGCGGTGCCGACGTATTCGATGCCACCTACCGTCAGGACATTGCGTCGGCCAACTATCCCACTTGGGTGCTCGGCCGCTGGACTGGCGAGGGTACCTCGAACCGTGTGCCCATCTTGAAGCTGGGCGACTCGAAGAACTGGGTCATCAGCGACCTCTACGTACAGGATGCTTCCTATCTGCGTCTGAAGAACATCTCGCTGGGCTATACGCTGCCGCGCAGCATCACGCGCAAGGCCGGCATCGACCGCTTACGCGTCTATGTCAGAGGCGAGAACATCATCACATGGACCAAGTATTGGGGCTTCGACCCGGAAATCGGTTCTGGCAGCACTTCAATGGGTGTTGACTACGGTGTCTATCCGCAGGCCCGCACATGGACAGTAGGTTTCAATGTATCCCTGTAAAGGTGAAAAGGTGAAAAATTGAATAGTGATAAACAGAAAAACAATATAATTATGAAAACAAATATCATCAATAAGGCAAAAGGACTGGTGAAAGCTGTTTTACCTTTTTACCTTTTTACCCTTTTACCTTTAGCTACCTCTTGTAGCGACGACTTCCTGGAGGTATCGAAGCCAGACGGCGACCCCTTGGAGGAATATTATACGACCGATGCCCGACTGTTCGAGTCGCTGGTGTCTGCCTATTCTCCCCTGCACTGGCCCGACTGGGATGGTACGGCATACAACGACCTGACCGTCGATGCCGAGATCCTGGGCGACGACTTCTGGGTGGGCGGTGCCAGAATTACCGACAACCAGCACTGGCACAAGCTGTTCAACTTCGAGGGCGACGGCAATAATACGCTGGCTACCCTCTGGGGCGACTTCTATAGTGGCATTAAGCGTTGCAACGACGTCATCCTGTATTGCTCGTGGGGTGGCGGTACGGCTCAGAACCGCCGTTCCTACGAGATGGAGGCCCGTCTGCTTCGCGTGTACTATTATAATATCCTGTGGCACTACTATGGCAACGTGCCCTTCTTCCTGGAGAACCTGACCATGCCTTACACCGCTCCGCAGCTGACGGCTGACGAAATCTATGTCAAGCTGTTGCCCGAACTGGAGAGCATCATCCAGTCGAAGGTGCTGCCTATGCGCTGGGACAATGCTGACGCAGGTCGTGTCTCGCAGGCTTTCGCCTATATGCTCTACGCCGAAATGGTGATGTATCAGAACGATACAGCCCGCTATCCCCAGGCACTGAGTTTCATGAAGGAGATTATCGGCAACTCAGAGTATTCGCTGAACCCCAGTTTCAGTAATCTGTGGGAAGAGAGCGGCGAGTGGTGCGCGGAGTCAATCTTTGAAATCAACTACGACGACGATAGCGCCCAGCGCGACTGGGGTACCTCGATGTTTGCCGGTGGTACCGTGTTCCCGACGCTGTGCTCGCCCAACAGCTGGCCTGGTGGCGACGGATGGAACACGGGTGAAGACGGCTGGGGATTCCTGCCCATGCGTATAGAGACTTACAACATGTTTGCCGACAACGACCGCCGTCGTGACGCTACCTGCTGGGATGTCCGTGGCATAGAATATACTGAGCGCTATCAGGACACTCATATCTGGCATGGCAAGTATCGCCCGCAGAGTGCCAACAATCAGGATTGTCCTACGTCGAAGAACCTGAACTACAACAACAACAAGCGTATCTATCGCTATGCCGAGACACTGCTCAACGCTGCTGAGTTGCTGCTGGCTACTGGCGGCAGTGCTTCCGAGGCTGCTGACTATGTCAATGAGGTGCGCGAGCGTGCCGGACTGGACAAGCTGGCCAGCGTGACGGTTGACGACATCCTCAACGAGCGTCATCTGGAGTTCTGTGGCGAGGGTAAGCGTTACTTCGACCTCGTACGTACCGGCAAGGCTGCCAGCGTGCTGGTTCCTGATAACTATCAGTATCGTACCAACAGCTGGACACCGAACAAGAAGCATATTCCTCTGCCTCAGTCGGAGCTCGATGCTGATCCGACTCTGAAGCCTAATGAGTATTGACTAATGAATAATTAATAATTAATAATGAATAATTGTAAACGAAACGATTATGAAGACAAATATATATAATAAGGTTAAGGGACTGGTGAAGACTGTTTTACCTTTTTACCTTCTTACCCTTTTACCTTTAGCCACGGCCTGCTCGCCCGACAGCTTCGACGGAGCCGACGAGACGCAGATCCCTATCGTCAGCGGACAGGACTTTACCATGATTGTTGACCAGGAGACCAATCAGGTGCAGGTCAGCTATCCAGAGACCCCCGGTGTCTATCCCATCTGGACCTTCAACGGAGCCAACTACTCCACGCTGAACAATGCCGGTTACCAGAACAACAAGAAAGGCACGTACTATGTCGAGATGAGATTGGGCAACCGCAACGGCTTCAGTCAGGGAGCTATCCGCAAGGAGTTCACGTTCAACGAGACAAAGGCTAACTTTACCACCGAGCTGAACCGACTGAGCGCCAAGGAGTGGCGTATCGACTATGCCGAACCTGCCCATCTGGCTTGTGGCCCTTACGGGGGCGACGGTTCGGGCTGGTGGAATGCTGCACCCAGCGAGAAGAAGGACTTCGGTGTCTACGACGACCGTATCAGCTTTGTCAGCGATGGCCTGATGGGTGGTACGTTCACCTACGACCCGGGTGCTGACGGCATGACGTATATCAACATCAATAGCACTATCTTCGACAATGGCGGCTCATCGGCTGACTTTGACACACCGACTCAGCTGCAGGCATCAACCTTCACACTGAAGAAAGGCGACTGGACGGATGGCGAGGGCAACGTGATTGAGACCAACTTCCTCGAACTGGCTCCCAATACGCTGTTCCCCTACATCAGCCACGACCGCCAGTACCAGGCTCCACGCTTCCGTATTGAGACGCTCACCGCCTCAAAGTTGGTGCTCATCTACGAGAACCAGCCTGATGCCATCTCCTGGCGCTTCATCTTCACCAACAAAGCCGAAGAGAAAGCCTTCGAGGGCTTCGATGCCAACAGCCAGTTTAATATGTGGAAGGGGGTCGCACCCGTCATGGAGTTCTGGTATGCTCCTGGCTGGAACCAGATTGCTGACCCAGGATTCACCGACGATGGCAACGACTATACCATCGTTCTGCCGCAGGCTACTACCGACCAGTGGCAGGCACAGGTGAAGTTCCATACCGACCTGACGACCGCTGCTGACAAGCACTACGACTTCTCAGCCATCTTCAATAGCGACAAGGACCTTAACGGTGCTACCGTGAAGCTCGTGCTCGACGGTGACGACGGTGTGTTCTACTTCACTGACCGCATCAACCTCAAGGCCGGCGAGGATTACATCTTCTGGAAGAGCGACATGCCTGGTATCGATATGAGCAAGGTGATGCTCGTGCTCGACTTCGGCGGCTGTCAGGACAATACTACCGTCAATGTTCGTAACATTGTGCTGAAAGACCATGCCAACGACGACGGAACCGTACTGCCCAATGGTGGCGGCGAAGAGGAACAAGGTGGCGTGAACTGGGTGGCCGTTGACTCTCCCGACAACCTCGGTGCTGGTTTCAACAGCGTAGGCACCATGGAGTTCTGGTGGGCCGACGGTGGCTGGTCGCAGATAGGCAATCCTGGCTTCTCGTTCGAGAACGGCGTGTATGTCATCACGGTTACGGAGAACGGTGGCTCAGAATGGCAAGCTCAGTGCTCCATCCACGGTGCAAAGGTCAACATCGAGGCCGGCCAGCTGTACGATGTGACGGCCACGATAGAGGCCAGTGCTGCTGTCAGCCGTTACACCTTCAAGATCTGTGATGAGAACGACGACGACAATACGCTGGTTTACAACGGCAGTCTTTCGTTAGAGGCTGGTGAGAACGAGGTGGTATTTCGGGGCGTGAAAGCTCAGAAGGGCGGTGCCGACAGCGGCTTTGAGACAGGCAAGCTGTTCATCGACCTTGGCGGTGTCGCACCTGGCACGCAAATCATGTTGAGCAACATCGCCATAGTGAAAAAGTGAAAAGGTGAATAAGTAAAAAAAGTAAAAAACTATTAAGCATTATGAAACCAATGTTTATATATACGTTACTGACCGCTTGCGGCCTGATGATGACGGGGTGCAGCGGCGACAAGTACAGTTATTACGAGGGTGGCGCTACGCCCAACACCGAGATTACCGCCACACCGACTACGCTGTCGGTGCCAGTAGAGGGCGATACTTACGCTGTCGCAGTGGGAACAACGGGCGTAGAATGGAATGCCTACTCCAACGAGCGGTGGATTCAGGTGGAAGCCCAGAATACGGCGTCGCAGTCGGGTACTGCCTACGTCGCCGTACAGGAGAATCCATACGCCGACGACCGTGAAGGCTCCGTCGTTGTCATGTCAGGCACGACGCGCAGCCGGATCAGTGTCGTGCAGCGGGGCGACCCGACGAAGGCCTATCCCGCTCCTGACGGCTACACGCTGGTCTGGAACGACGAGTTCAACGCTGGTTCGGTGCTCAACGCTGACGACTGGACCCACGAGGTGAAGAACAGCGGTTGGGTGAACAGCGAGCTTCAGAACTATGTCAACCACACCACGCCCGGTGGCGCCAACGTTACCGAGGTAAAGGACGGCCGTCTGCGCATCACTTGCCTGAAGGAGGATGGCACCGTCTACTCTGGCCGTGTCTATGCCAAGGTTAGCCAGGGCTGGACGTACGGTTATATCGAGGCCAGCATCAAGCTGCCGAAGGGCAAAGGCACGTGGCCTGCCTTCTGGATGATGCCTGTCAACTTCACCGGCTGGCCCGATAGTGGCGAGATTGACATCATGGAGGAAGTGGGCGGCCACGCCAACTACGTCAGCAGCTCGCTCCACGCCAATGCTCACGTGCATACCAACAATACGCAGGTGACCCACGAGATGTTCTGCGAAGGTGCCGAGGACGACTTCCATACCTATGCCATCGAGTGGACAGCAGACAAGATTACGACCTATGTCGACGGAAAGATTCAGTTGGATTACGAAAACCGCGGCCTCGGCCATGACGACTGGCCCTACGATGCTCCGTTCTATATCATCCTGAACCTTGCATGGGGCGGCACGTGGGGTGGCACCTATGGCATCGATGAGTCGGCACTGCCTTGCACCATGGAGGTTGACTACGTACGCGTATTCCAGAAGTAAAGGTAAAAATGTAAAACAATGAGTAGATTACTGGTGTCTTTGGCACTGCTCCTTAGCTGGGGCAGTGCCAAAGCTCAAAAGGCTTTGCCTGTTTATCTGGACGAGAGCAAGCCTATTGAGCAGCGTGTCGAGGATGCCTTGCAGCGCATGACGCTCGACGAGAAGCTGGCTGTCATCCATGCACAGTCGAAGTTCTCGTCTGCTGGTGTCAAACGTCTCGGACTGCCAGAGGTATGGACCGACGACGGACCGCACGGCGTACGCCCTGACGTACTGTGGGACGAGTGGCAGCAGGCCGGCCAGACCAATGACTCGTGTGTGGCCTTTCCTGCCCTGACCTGTCTGGCTGCATCGTGGAATCCCGACGTGGCCCGCAGCTATGGCGAGAGTCTTGGCGAAGAGGCCCTCTACCGTGGCAAGAATGTCATGCTTGGCCCTGGAGTCAATATCTTTCGTACACCGTTGGCCGGCCGTAACTTCGAGTACATGGGTGAAGACCCGTGGCTGGCCTCCCGTATGGTTGTGCCTTACGTTCAGGGACTGCAGTCGAAAGGTGTTGCTGCCTGCGTGAAGCACTATGCACTGAACAATGATGAAGAGTATCGCCATCAGGTGAATGTCGTCGTTAGCGACCGTGCCCTGCGTGAGATTTACCTGCCAGCCTTCGAGGCTGCTGTCCGCGAGGGTGGTGCGTGGTCCATCATGGGAGCGTACAACCTGTATAAGAACCAACACAATTGTCACAATGAGATATTGCTCAACCGCATTCTGAAGCAGGAGTGGGGTTTCGATGGTGTGGTCATCAGCGACTGGGGCGGTGCACACAATACCTTAGAGGCCGTTCACAATGGTCTTGACATGGAGTTCGGTACGTGGACTGACGGACTGGCCTGGGGCACCAGCAATGCCTATGAAAACTACTACCTGGCACGCCCCTACCGCCAGCTGATTGTTGAAGGCAAGCTGACTACTCGAGAACTTGACGAGAAAGTGCGACGTGTGTTGCGCTTGATGTTCCGTACCACGATGAACCGCCAGCGTTCCTATGGTTCGATGTGCTCTGAGGCCCACTACGATGTTGCTCGCCGTGTGGCCCAGGAGGGTATTGTGCTGCTGAAGAATGCAGCCCCCCTGTCGTCCCACGAGGGGGACAAGGAACCGCTGTTGCCGCTGACCGTCGACAAGCTCCTGCGCTTCCACGCTTCTAATGAAGCCCCCTCGGGGGCCGTAGGGGGTGCCTCCGTCCTCGTTGTCGGCGAGAATGCTATCAAGATGATGACCGTTGGTGGCGGCTCTTCGTCGCTGAAGGTGCAGCGAGAGATACTGCCTCTTGATGGGCTGCAGCAGGTGGCCAGTGACCAATGGCCCGGCTGCCGACTAGACTATGCCCGTGGCTATGTCGGCGACACCATTCAGAGTTACAACGGCGTCACCGTGGGCCGTAGCCTCTACGACCTTCGTACGGCTGGCGAGTTACGTGCCGAGGCAGTTGAGAAGGCAGCGAAGGCCGATGTCGTCATTGTCTTCGGAGGACTGAACAAGAGCGACTATCAGGACTGCGAAGGCCATGACCGCCGTGACTATTCACTGCCTTATGGACAGGATGAGTTGGTTGAAGCCCTGGTGGCTGTCAATCCCCGTGTGGTGTTTGTCAATATCTCCGGCAACTGCGTAGAGATGCCGTGGATTGACAAGGTGCCTGCTGTCGTACAGGGATGGTTCCTTGGTTCCGAGGCCGGCCATGCGCTGGCCGACGTGCTGACGGGTGCTGTAAACCCCAGCGGCAAGCTGCCTTTCTCGTGGTACACCCGACTGAACGACTGTGGTGCCCATGCTACCGGTTCCTATCCTGGCACTTGGCGGCAGAACGAGCGGATTATCGACGAGGAATACCGCGAGGATGTCTTCGTCGGCTACCGCTGGTTAGACCTTCCCGATAAGGTGCGACGGGCTAAGTTCAGCGTAAAGAGTGCCAAGCCGCTTTTTGCGTTCGGTCATGGTCTGTCGTACACTACTTTCAAGATTGTTCAGGCGCAGTCCGACAAAAAAGAAATGACCCTCGACGACAATATTACGTTCACTGTTAGCGTTAAGAATACAGGAGACCGTATCGGAGCTACCACTGTCCAGCTGTATGTTAGCGATGTCGAGAGCTCGCTGCCTCGCCCCGTCAAGGAGCTTAAAGCCTTCCGCAAGGTGACGCTTCAGCCTGGCGAACAGCGTGACGTGCAGCTCACCATCGACCGTCGTGCGCTGAGCTTCTTTGACGACCGCTCACAGCAGTGGACGGCTGAGGCTGGCCAGTTTGAGGCACTGATAGGCTTGGCCTCCGATGATATTCAATCGAAAGTAAAATTCAAACTGAAGTAAAGAACATGAGAAAACTGCTGACGACAGCCGTAGTAGCCATGGCACTGACGGCAACTGCCAAGAACATCAAACCGATGAAACCGTTTGTCGACGACCTGATGGACCGCATGACTCTGCAGGAGAAGATAGGCCAGCTGAACCTTCAGGTGGCTGGTGACATCACCACTGGACAGGCTCAGGATACTGAGGTGGCCGGCATGATAGCCGCCGGCCAGCTGGGCGGCGTGTTCAACCTGAAGGGCGTTGACAAGATACGCGCCCTGCAGGACATTGCCGTCAAGAAGTCGCGTTTGGGCATCCCCTTGCTGGTGGGCATGGACGTCATTCACGGCTACGAGACCATCTTCCCCATACCGTTGGCCATGTCATGTTCGTGGGACGTTGAGGCTGTCGAGCAGGCAGCACGCATCGCTGCCACCGAGGCTACCGCCGACGGCATCGACTGGGTCTACTCGCCCATGGTCGACATCTCGCTTGATGCCCGTTGGGGCCGTGTGGCTGAGGGTAATGGCGAGGATCCCTTCCTCGGGGCTGCGATGGCTAAGGCCTATGTGCGTGGCTACCAAGGAACTGAGATGAAGGGCAACACCGAGGTGATGGCCTGTGTCAAGCACTATGCCCTGTATGGTGCTGTGGAGGCTGGTCGTGACTACAACACGGTGGACATGAGTCGTCAGCGTATGTACAACCAGTACTTCCCGCCCTACAAGGCCGCTGCCGAAGCTGGTGCTGGCTCGTTCATGTCGTCGTTCAACCTTGTCGACGGACAGCATGCCACTGCCAGCCATTGGTTGCTGACCGATGTGCTGCGCAACGAGTGGAAGTTTGACGGTTTCGTAGCCACAGACTATGGTTCTATCGGCGAGATGACCATCCATGGTTTTGGTGACATGCAAGAGTGTGCGGCCCAGGCATTACAGGCAGGCACTGACATGGATATGTGTTCGCAGGGCTTCCTGCGTACACTGGAGCAGTCGCTGCAGTTGGGCCGTGTCACCATGGCCGACATCGACCGTGCCTGCCGCCGCATCCTGGAAGCGAAGTACAAACTGGGACTCTTCGCCGACCCATACAAGTATCTTGACCCCAAGCGCCGTGCCAAGGACATCTATACCGACAGCAACCGTGCAGCCTCTCGCCGTCTGGCTGCCGAAACCTTCGTGCTGCTGAAGAACAAAGCCCTCCTGTTGTCCCCCGGGGGGGACACGGAACCGCTGTTGCCGCTGACCAGCGACAAGCTCTTGCGCCTTCATCATATAAATGCTTCTAAAGAAGCCCCCTCGGGGGCTGTAGGGGAGGCTGAAACACGACCGGCCATTGCTCTCATCGGCCCGTTGGCCAATGACCGCAAGAACATTGCCGGTACGTGGTGTGTGGCCTATACCCCCGAACGCTATAAGACCATCAAGGAAGCCATGGAGGAACGATTTGCCCAGACTGGCAATGGCCGACTGCTCTATGCGCAGGGCTGCAACCTGACGCGTGACGAGGCCCTTCAGCGTGCTGCTGAGTTTGGCAAGAACATGGAACGTGGCGATGAAGCCTTGCTGAAGGCCGAAGCGCTGCGGGTGGCCCGTGAGGCCGACGTCATCGTCTGTGCCATGGGCGAGTGTGCCGACTTCTCCGGCGAGAGCTCCAGCCGAGCCACCCTTGAGATGCCTGATGTTCAGCGTGAGCTGTTAGAAGAGCTTTCCCGTTTGGGCAAACCCATTGTGTTGCTCCATTTCTCGGGTCGCGCCACCGTGCTGACATGGGAAGACTGTCACCTCGATGCCATCATGAACGTCTGGTTTGCCGGTTCTGAGGCAGGCGATGCCATCTGCGACGTACTTTTTGGCGATGCTGCCCCGTCGGGTCGTCTGACGGTCACCATGCCGCAGGCCCTTGGTCAGGTGCCACTCTACTACAACCACCTCAGCACGGGTCGCCCCGTTGCCGAGGGCGAGACACAGTACCGTAAGTATGCCAGCAACTACCTTGAAGTGCGCAATGATCCGCTCTATCCCTTCGGTTACGGACTGACTTACACTACGTTCAGTTACAGCGACATCGTGCTCAACGGCCGTCAGGCCAGTGTCACTGTGACCAATACCGGCAGTCGCGACGGCGACGAGGTGGTACAGCTCTACATCCGCGACCTGGTGGCCTCGATAGCCCGTCCTGTCAAGGAACTGAAGGGCTTTCGTCGTCTGCACTTGCGTGCCGGCGAGTCTCAGACGGTTACCTTCGACATTACCGACGACATGCTCAGCTACTACAACCACGAGTTGCGCTATGTCATGGAACCTGGTGACTTCGACGTCATGATAGGTCCCGACAGTCACCGTGTCAAGACGGCACGCCTGACCGTCTCGAAGAACGGGCTGTAAATCAAGGAAAAGCCCTGCACTTCCTGCAACCTGCTGAGTATCAGCACAGGTGCAGGAAGTGCGTGATTTTTTATGTGAGTATAGTATGTGTGCGGTTCTCTGTCAGAGGTGGCATTTTTTCTGACAAAACAATAAAAAACAGAAGACGGCAGGACGCTGTCTCCGTTTTTTTTATTACCTTTGCCCGGAAATAAGCAAAGATATGCGACTACTGACCAGATTTCTTTTTGTCATCAGCCTATTCTATTCCACCGTCGTGGCCATGGCCCAAACGGTAGACTGGAAAAAACAGCTCGCCGAGGTAGACCGTGCCATCGACGAGGCTCCACGCTATGTGGCTCAGCGCGAGGCCAGCATCAGTGAGGCACTCAAGGCATACGATGCCGCCAGCGAAACGGCCTCCCGTTACAAGGCAGCGCTGCGGCTGTACGAACTGTATAAACCCTTCATCAGCGACTCAGCCTTCTACTTCCTCACTGAGGGCATCCGGCTGGCTGACAAGCTGGGCGACCACTCTGAAGAGGTACGCTGTCGTGCGCTGATGGCCCTGCGCTGTTCCAATATTGGCATGTACGATGAGGCCTTGCTGACTCTCGACAGCATCAGTACCGACGGCATCAGCCGTGAGGCGCTGGGTGAATACTATCGTGCTCGCAACAACGTCTACAATGAACTGGCCTACTATACGCGGCTTGACAACATGCGCGACACTTACCGGCAGCTGGAGGAACGCTACGATTCGCTGATGCAGGCCACGCTGCCAGCCGACGATCCTGACTGTCTGCTACGTCGAGAGCTGCATCTGATGAACGAGAAACAGCTGGAGCAGTCGATGGCTGTCAACGACGAGTGGCTAACCACTGTCACGCCCGGCAGCCACCCCTACGCGCTGGCCGCCCTCTACCGCTATCTAGAATACATGGCACAGGGCGACTCGGCGCAGATGATGCACTGGCTCTGCGAATCAGTATTGGCCGACATCCGCAATGGTGTGCTGGACCAGGGATCTATGTGGGAACTGGCTAATCAGTTGATGCTGCTGGGCGACAACGACCGTGCCTACCGCTATATCAACTTCACGATGGACTGTGCCGGTCGCTATGGGTCGCGCCAGCGGCTGTGGCAGAATGCTCCGCTGCTGAACGCCATTGCCAAGAACTACAAGACGCAGAGCGAGCGCACCACACGGCAGCTGTGGGTGATGCTGGCCTGCATCAGCGTGCTGGCAACGGTGCTGTTGGTGGTGCTGGTATTCCTGAATCGCCGAAACCGCCAGCTCGACGTGGCGCGACGGGCGCTCCGCGACACCAACGACAGGCTGGCCTCGCTGAACGATGAGCTGAAGGAGGCCAACAGCGTGAAAGACGAGTACATCGGCCGCTTCCTGTCGCTCTGTGCACAGTATGTCGACAAGCTCGACAACTATCGCAAGATGGTGAACCGCAAGATGAAGAACAAGGAACTGGATGAACTGTTCCGGATGACGAAGTCTACCGAACTGAAGGAGCGCGAGATAGAAGAGCTGAACCACAATTTCGACAGCGTCTTCCTGCATCTCTTCCCTAACTTCGTAAACGACCTGAACGGTCTGCTCCTACCTGACTACCAGATACACCTGAAGGATGACGGTCGGCTGACCACCGACGTTCGTATCTTTGCACTTATCAGGCTGGGCATCGACGACTCGTCGAAGATAGCCGAGTTCCTGCACTACTCGGTCAACACCATCTATAACTACCGGGCCCGACTGAAAAACGGCGCGGCAGACAATCGCGGACAGTTTGAGCGTAAGGTGAAGGAGATTGGCCGTCCGGCATGACGTTTCACAGCAGTGGTGAGAACAGGCGCGTGAGGCTCTCCCACAGGCGTGCAGCAAATGTGGGATGCAACCTGCGGGGCAGCTCCGCGAGAGACGTGCTGTGCGACAGGTCGTCGAGAAAGACTTTCTTCATGCGCAGCGCCACAGACTCGTCGTAGACGAAGACGCAGGACTCGAAATTGTTTTCAAACGAGCGGAAGTCGACGTTGGCCGAGCCGCACGACGTCAGCGAGTCATCAGAAACCAGCATCTTTGAGTGGATGAAACCGTCGGCATAGAGATAAACCTTGCCGCCCGCCTGATACAGCTGACGGAGGTAGGAGCGCGACGCCCACTCGGCAAAACGGGCATCGGAGCGCAGCGGACAGACGAGACGTACGTCGACGCCCGACAGCGCTGCCGTCTTGAGGGCGAAGAGCACTGGCTCGTTGGGCAGGAAATAAGGTGTCTCGATGTAGACGTAGCGTCGTGCCCGCTGGATGATGTCGACATAGCCCTGCATGATGTTGGGGTAGGGCGACATGGGACCGCTAGTGACGAGCTGGGCAAGCTCCTTGGTGGTGGGGTCTGCAGTCGGCGGATAGTATGCACGGTCGGTGACGAGCGTGCGGTCAACGAAGTACCAGTCGATGAGAAAGGCTCGTTGCAGGGCATAGACGATGGCTCCCTCGAGGCGTACCATCGTGTCACGCCACGAGCCGCCGCCACCGGCCACTGGCCCCGGCAACCCTTTGACGTAGCGGTCGGCAATGTTCATGCCGCCGACGTAGCCTATGCGGCCGTCGATGACGACGAGCTTGCGGTGGTTGCGGTAGTTGACCTTCGACGTGAACGACGGGAAGCGGACAGGCAGGAAGGATGTTACGTCGATGCCGTCGCGGCGCATGGCTTCGAAGAAGCGGTCGCTGACCTTCCAGCAACCTACGTCGTCGTAGATGATGCGTACCACGACACCGCTGCGCGCCTTGGCCCGCAGCGCATCGGCTACGAGGCGGCCAAGGGCGTCGTCCTCGAAGATGTACATGCTGATGTGTATGTGGTGGGTGGCCTGCGCGATGTCGTGCAACAGTTCGGGGAAGAAGGCGTAGCCGTCGGTCATGATGTCCAGCTGACTGCACTGGAAGGGTAGCGACATGCTTTGGTTGATGAAGAGGTCGACGAGCTGCCTGTGGCGCTCGGGCACGTGGAAATCGTGCTGTTCGACAAAGCTGAGCATTGAGCGCCTCGTCAGTTCGTCGAGCTGCCGTCTGCTGATGATGCGCTTGCGCCGCTGGTTGATGCCGAAGAAGAAGTATAGCACGATGCCTACGACGGGGACGAGCAGTATGACCAGTACCCAAGCCATGGTCTTTGCCGGTTGCCGGTTGTCCATCAGAACGTGGACAACAGCCGTCAGCGACAGGAGGCCTACCAGCACCATGACCAAGATGAAAAAGATGCTACCCATCATATCTCTTACTTCTTACATATTACATCTTACATCTTACTTCTTACATCATACATCATACATCATACAATCACGTCGCTGCCTCGCTCGCGTGCCAGTGCATTACGTAGCTTCAGCGTCTGGTTGTAGTCGTCCATCAGTGGGCGCAGCCGGTCCATGTCGGCACCTACGGCGGTCATCTGCCGTTGCAGTTCCTTCAGGTGGCTGTTGACGATGCCCATGCGGAAGTCAAGGATGAGGTGTTGGATGCGCTGACGCAGCGCCATGGTGTCGCTCCGCATCTCGAAGCTGCGGCTCAGCTGGTGACGGTCGATGCCCAGTGTGGCAGCCAGCTGGCTGACCTGCGGGTCGGCATGCTGCATGAAGTACTGTTCGGCCTTGAACGTCGGGCGTGCTGACTGTTCGACGGCCTCCTGTAGTATGCGGTTATATAGCTCGCTGGAGAAGTGCAGGTCGTCGCTGCCCAAGTCGTAGTCGATGTATTGTGCCACGTTGAGGTTGATGGTCTGTCCGTCGTCGGTCTCCAGGCCTTCAAAGATGACTTCGTCGCCGTGGCGTATGATGTTCTGCACCAGCAGACGCTCTACCTCGCTGTTCTGCTCTTGGGCCGTATGCAGTCCAATGGGCACTATCAGCTCGTCGCGGTGGTCGGCATCCTGGTCGGTGGTGCCGCTGGCAGCCTGCTGACCGTCGGCCTGCCGCTCGCGCTCCTTCTGGCGTTCCTCCTTGTCGCGCTGGATGTACTGGTTGACGGTGGTTACGAGGGCTTGCTCGTTGACGCCGAAGCGGTGGGCACACTCCGAGAGGTAGGTGTCGAGCTTCAGCTTGTCAGGTATGACGCTGACGCTGCGCAGGATGCTGCTGACAGCCTCTGAGCGCTTCTGAGGGTCGGTGACACCATTCAACAGCAGGTCGGTCTTGAACTGTATGAAGTCCGTCTGGTGCTGTTCGATGTATTCCTTGAACTGCTGTGCAGTATGCTTGCGGGCAAAGGAGTCGGGGTCGTCGCCGTCGGGCAGTAGCAGCACCTTGATGTTCATGCCCTCGCTGAGCAGCATGTCGGTACCTCGCATGGCGGCATGGATGCCGGCCTCGTCGCCGTCGTAGAGCAGCACAATGTTGTCGGTGAACCGGTGCAGCAGCTTCACCTGGTAGGGCGACAGGGCTGTACCGCTGTTGGCCACCACGTTCTCCAGTCCGCACTGGTGCATGGCGATGACGTCGGTGTAGCCTTCTACCATGTAGACGCAGTCTTCCTTGACGATGGCCTTCTTGGCCTGATAGATGCCGTACAGCTCACGCTCCTTATGGTAGATTTCCGAGTCGGGTGAGTTGACGTATTTCTGCTGTACGCCCTTGGTGGCAGCATCAAGTTTACGGCCACCGAAGGCCACCACCTTGCCGCTGACGTTCAGCCACGGGAAGATGGCACGTCCGGTGAAGCGGTCGTAGATGCCTCGCTCGCTCTGAATGGCCAACCCGGTCTTCACCAGAAACTCTTCCTTGAATCCCTTGCGTCGCGCCTCGTTTGTCAGGGCGTCGCGCTTGGTGAGGGCAAAGCCCAACTGGAACTTCTCGATGATGTCGTCACGAATGCCACGGCTACGAAAGTACTGCTTACCGATGGCCTGTCCGTCGACGTCGTTCTTCAGGATGCTGTGGAAGTACTGGCAAGCCCACTCGTTGATGACAAACATCGACTCACGGTCTGACTGTTCGCGCTTCTCGTCGTCCGTCAGCTCGCGTTCCTTGATTTCGATGTTGTACTTCTTGGCCAGCCAGCGCAGAGCCTCGGGGTAGGTGATCTGCTCGTGCTTCATCAGGAAGTTGACAGCGTTGCCGCCCTCGCCACATGAGAAGCACTTGCATATCTGACGTGCCGGCGACACCATGAACGACGGCGTCTTGTCGTCGTGGAAAGGACACAGCCCCTTGAAGTTCACCCCTGACTTGCGCAGGTTGACGAACTCGCCCACCACCTGTACGATGTCGGTGGCTTCCATGATTTTGTCGACGGTCGCTCTGTCAATCATTCCTCATTTCTCATTGCTCATTGCTCATTCTTGTGACCACCTGTTCCACAACCTGTGGAAAATGGGCCATTTCCAGCTCGTGCTCCTTACTGGCAATGTCGTCGACGGTGTCAGTGGGCGACAGCGGTGTGCGGAACTGGGCGATGATCTCGCCACTGTCGCACACGGGGGTCACGTAGTGTACCGTCATGCCCGTCTCCGTCTCGCCGGCAGCCTTGACGGCCTCGTGAACGTGGTGTCCCCACATGCCTTTGCCGCCAAACTTGGGCAGCAGAGCCGGATGGAGGTTGACGATGCGGCGGGGGAATGCCTCGCAGAGGTATTCGGGCACCAGTGGCAGGAAACCGGCCAGCACGATGAAGTCGATGGCGTACTGCTGCAGCAGGGCGGTCATGACCGACGGGTCGTGCAACTGTGCCTTGCTGACCACTGCCGTCGGCACGCCGAGCCGTTCGGCACGTACCAGCGCGTAGGCGTCGGCCTTGTTGCTGACCACGAGTGCCGTGTTTACGATTCTGCTGTCGGCGAAGTGCCTGATGAGGTTCTCGCAGTTGGTACCGCTACCGGACACAAAGATGGCGATGTTTACTTTCTTCATTCTTTCATTATTTCGTGCAAAGGTACGAATAAGCGAGTGAAAATGCAAATTTATTTTGCAATTTTCCTAACAGAAGTGTCTTTTTATTTTGTACCCATAAAAAAGAATGTGATTTCTTTTGCTCTTATCCTTTTATTTCGTACTTTTGCATGGTGTTAAAGCGCAGTAGGAGTAATCTCTCACCTCTTAACACTCATCTCTAAATGTTGAGAATGTGAAAACATACGATACTTGAATAGATAGAACCATAAGATATGCAGACAAGATTCAAGAAAAATACTAAGATTTTCGACATTGTCATCACGGCTGTCGCCGGCACGCTCTCGGTTGGTGTGATGCTTTATGCCGTCTGTCATTTCGGATTGACCGAAGCATGGCCCGAGCTATTGCTCAACGTGTTTTACGTCGCTTGCCTGGTGATGATTTGGATGTACTTCTTCAACTATCGCATTACTACCCAACAGTTCAACTACTGGTGCTCCATATCGGTGGGCATCACGGTGCTGTTGCGCGACATTCTCTTCCCGCCGCCCTTGGCGTATTTCTCCTTGCATCTGACTTGTCTCACCCTGTCGGTGCTGCTGCTTTGTATGCTCACTTTCTTCTATGCCCGAAAGAACTGGAAGAGTTACACCAAGCGCAACCTGTGGTCCATTTGCATCGTAGATATGCTCATTGCCGCACTTTACAACTACGCCATCTATCTTGAACCCATCGACGAATACACCAATTATCTGCTTACCGAGATATGGATACGTCCAGCCATAACCTATGGTCTTGTGGCTTGTTTCGTCACAGAAGGCGAAACTACTGGGCAGTAGGTAGCTCATTGGTTGCTGAAATTGTAATGGGTATTCTTTCGTGGTTCATTCTTTTGCAACTCAGTTGCAAGGAAACCTTTGTACCTTTGCACCAGAAAACAGAAAGGTACAACGAAATATGAAAGAACACTGTCATTGTCATGAGCACCATGAGTGTCATGAACACCACCAACATCATCATGCCCACGAGCATCATCATGAAAGCGAGCACGGAGGCCTTCGGAGCCAGTTGACACTTATCGTCGTGTCAGCACTGTTGCTTGCCGGAGCCATGCTCGTCGAGCACTACTGCCAGTTAGCCACCTGGCAACAGCTGTTGGTCTACCTCGTGCCCTATCTGGTGATAGGCCACGACACGCTGAGGGAGGCCTGTGAGGGCATTGCCGAGGGCGATGTCTTCAACGAGCACTTCCTCATGTCGATAGCCACCATCGGTGCACTCTGCATTGGTTTCCTGCCCGGAGCCGAGACGGAGTTCCCCGAGGCCGTCTTCGTCATGCTGTTCTTCCAGATAGGCGAGCTGTTCGAGGGCTATGCCGAAGGGAAGAGCCGCGACAGCATAGCCCATCTGATGGACATCCGTCCCGACGTGGCCAGCGTTGAGCGGGGTGATGGCGTGGTTACTGTGTCGCCCGATGAAGTGGCTGTTGGAGAAGTCATCGTCGTACGGCCCGGCGAGAAAGTCCCCCTCGACGGTAGGGTAGTCGAAGGCACGTCGTCGCTGAACACCATCGCACTGACTGGCGAGAGCCTGCCCCGCGAGGTAGCTGTGGGCGACGATGTCGTGTCGGGTTGTATCAATCTTACTGGTGTCATCCGTGTTGAGACGACGAAGAACTTCGGCGAGAGTACCGTGTCGAAAATCATCAGGCTGGTGGAGAGTGCCGACGAGCACAAGTCGCAGAGCGAGTCGTTCATCACCCGCTTTGCCCGCGTCTATACGCCTGTCGTTGTCGTGGCAGCCCTGCTGGTGGCCTTCCTGCCGCCGCTACTGGCTGCTGCTATCGGTCAGCAGTCCTTCGGCATGGCCTTTGGCGTGTGGCTCCACCGTGCCCTCATCTTCCTGGTGGTGTCCTGTCCCTGTGCACTGGTCATCAGCGTCCCGCTCACCTTCTTCGGCGGCTTGGGGGGCGCCTCGCGCCGGGGCATACTGGTGAAGGGCAGCAACTACATGGATACATTGGCCCGCATAGGCACGGTGGTGTTCGACAAGACGGGTACGCTGACCCATGGCGAGTTTGCCGTCGAGGCTGTTCATCCCGACGAGATTGACAGCACGGAACTGCTGCATCTGGCTGCCCACGTGGAGCACTTCACCACCCATCCCATCGGTGCAGCCTTGCGCGCAGCCTTCCCCAACGAGGCCACCGACGGTTGTGTGGTGACCGATGTCGAAGAGATTGCAGGCCGTGGCATCCGGGCGTGTATTGACGGCCGTACCGTCTGTGTGGGCAATTTGAAGATGATGGACGATATAGGTGTGCGCTGGCACGACTGCAGTGACTGTCACGACTGTCACCATGTGGGGACGATTATCCATGTGGCTATTGACGGACGCTATGCGGGTCATGTCGTCATCAACGACCGCATCAAGGAGGATAGCGCTGGGGCAGTGGCCCGTCTGAAGCAGTTAGGCGTGGAGCGTACCGTCATGCTCACTGGCGACCGTGACGAGGTGGCCTGCGACGTGGCTGCTCGCACGGGGCTGGATGAGTATCATGCAGGACTGCTGCCTGCCGACAAGGTGGCACACGTCGAGCGGTTGCTGGAGCAGACCGCAGGACGCTCGACAAGTGGCAGGACGTTCTTGGCCTTCGTTGGCGACGGCATCAATGACGCTCCCGTGCTGAAGCGTGCCGACGTTGGCATCGCAATGGGGGCACTGGGCAGCGAGGCAGCCATCGAGGCGGCCGACGTGGTGCTGATGGACGACCAGCCGTCGAAGATAGCCACGGCCATCGCCATCGCCCGCCGCACCATCGCCATCGCCCGCCAGAACGTGTGGTTTGCCATCGGTGTCAAGGTTGCCATTCTGCTGCTGGCAGCCTTCGGTGTGGCAACGCTGTGGCTCGCTGTCTTTGCCGACGTGGGTGTCACGGTGCTTGCTGTGCTCAATGCTATGCGCGCACTGTCCTGTGGAAATGAATAATCAATTAATAATGAATATGATTCATCCATCGAAAAACCCTTCACCGACGCTGTAATATGTTGCACGACAATGGCTTACGGTGAAGGGTCTCGGTGAGGTGATGTTAAGGGTTTCGGTGATGCAATGTGAGGAGTCGACGGGATAACGCCCTTCACGAATTCTTCCAAGCATTTTCTGCGCTGTGAGTGGCCTTCTCACGACGGTGAGTGGCCCACTCAGTTCAGTGAGTGGCCTGGTTATGACCGTGAGGGGCCTACTAATTGAAATTACTCATCGAGTAAATGCAAAGACCTGCGATGTGACACTCACCTCATCCATCTTCCATCTTCCATCACACATCATGCATCTCACATCCAACCCTTCACCGTATCTCGTTGTATTATTGTGTGTTAGCCGTCTGGTGAAGGGTTTGTTGCACAGCGATTTCTTCTTTATTATAAAAAATAATGCAGCCATCGCTGACTGCATTTTAATCATAGTTGTGGGTCAACTTCAATATTATTGCTTAGTTAGTGGTCCTGCTCTCCGTATAGCTCGAGTATGTGTCCCACCTTCTCGTCCATGGGCAGTGTAGCGTCTATCCAGTTGATGGTGAAGCCACGTCGCTCCATGCCACGGAACCAGGTCATCTGGCGTTTTGCAAACTGGTGGATAGCTATCTCTAACCGCTGGAACATCTCGTCGTACGTGCTCTGCCCCGTGACATACTCCGTCACGAACTTGTACTCCAGCCCATAGTAGATAAGGTCCTCGGCAGGTATGCCCTCGGCCAGCAGTCCGCTGACCTCGTCGGCCATGCCGTGCTCCAAGCGCTGACGCAGCCTGGCAGTAATCTTGCGGCGGCGCTCCTCGCGGTCGATGTTGACGCCAACGATGAGCGTCGTGTCCTGCAGTGGGGTGGGGCGTAGGGCGGCAGGAGCCTCCGCCGAGCCAATCTCTATCTCGATGGCACGGATGGCCCGCTGGCAGGAGTCAACGTCCGTCGTGTTGTGCATCGTTGAGCCGTTTTTGGCTTTCAGCTCCGTCAGCATCTGCGTCAGCTCAGCCAGCGACTTGCCCTCCAAGCGCTGGCGCAGTTCGGGATTCTGTGGCACGGGCGACAACTGGTAACCCTTGAGCACGGCCTCGATGTATAGTCCCGTGCCTCCGCAGAGTATGGGCACAACACCCCTGCCGGTGATGTCGTCGTAGGCATCGGCGAAGTCCTGCTGATACTGAAACAGATTGTACTTCGTGCCTGGCTCAACGATGTCTATCAGATGGTAGGGCACGTTGATGGTTCTGCCGTTCGTCTCCATGCGGTAGTCGTCCAGGTCTTTGCCGGTGCCGATGTCCATGCGGCGGTACACCTGCCGTGAGTCTGCTGAGATGATCTCGCCGCCGCAGCATCCCGCTACCAGAGGCAGCTGGCAGGCCAGTGCAGTGGCTAATGGCGTCTTTCCGCTGGCCGTCGGTCCCAGTATAGTGATCATTCGTTTGATGCCTTTCCTCTCTTCAGGGTGAGAGGCAGGGGGTGGAGTCTGTCTGTTCATGTTTACTCTCATTGCGAAGATTAGTCTGCTGCAAAGGTAGCACAAATAATGTAAAACGCCAAACGATTTTGCAGCGTATTCGCGTGTGCGTATTAATATAATAAGGAGGAAATGTTAAAAGTTGCTCAATTACGAAAAAAAACTGCGAAAATATTTGGAGCGTATGTCTTTTTGTCTTACCTTTGCAGTGTACTATTTAAGTAGTACACTAATACAAGAGTACAAAATAAGTATTAACATCAAATAAAGAAGCGTATGATTGACGTACAAAACATCAGTTTCAAGTACAAGGGCCAGAAGGCTCTTGTCTTCGACGGGTTCCGTCTCCAGCTGGAGGAGAACCGCATCTATGGCTTGTTAGGCAAGAACGGCACGGGCAAGTCGACTCTCCTGTACCTCCTTTCCGGTTTGCTGCGCCCCACGCAGGGTACAATCTACTGCGACACCGTTGCAGCGCACACGCGCCAGCCCGAAATGCTGAGCAACATCTTCCTCGTGACGGAGGAGTTTGAGATGCCGGCCATCCGGCTCTCTGAGTATGTGAAGCTCTATAAACCCTTCTACCCCAACTTCTCCGACGACATCCTGCAGGGCTGTCTGGCCGACTTTGAGCTGCCTGCCGACGTACACCTCGCAGAACTCTCGATGGGTCAGCGCAAGAAGGCATACATCGCCTTTGCCATGGCCACCAACACGAAGTACCTGTTGATGGACGAGCCGACCAACGGACTGGATATACCCTCAAAGTCACAATTCCGCAAGGTCATCGCCCAGCACATGACCGAGGAGCGCACCGTCGCCATCTCTACCCATCAGGTGCACGACGTAGAGCAGATGCTCGACCACATCCTTATGCTCGACCGCCACAGCGTGCTGATGAATGCCTCGATACAGGACATTCAGGAGCAGTACACCTTTGAATACCGCACACCGCAGCAGATGGACGACAGCGTGCTCTATGCCGAGCCTACGTTGCAGGGCAATGCTGTCATCACCAAGCGCCAGGAGGGAGACTCGGAGACACAAGTGAACCTCGAACTGCTGTTCAATTATATGACCACACAGACGGCGGGGACCATCCAGTAATAGAACTGCGTAATTAACAAAATTCACGATTTAAATAGAATATAAAGATATGAGTACTTTCAATAAAACAAGATTCTTGCAGGCGCTGAAATGCCACTTTCTCGTGGAGCGTAAGTCATGGATTCGCCTCTTCGCCATCTTTACGCTGGTCATGTTCATGGCCAACCTGTACTTTACCCGCGTGGTCTTTACAAGCTATTCAGACCTTGAAGCAAGCTATGGCATTGACGAAGTGCGTAATTGGTATGGCAACCGTGTGGAGGATACCTCGGTATTTGCCTTTGTGTTCTTCTGCTTTGCTATGCTGTTTGGAGCCAGTGGCATGTTCTCGCAAATGAAGGATACGCGCAAGCGGTCGGCCTATCTGCTGTGGCCCGTCAGCAACCTCGAGAAATACATCATCGGCGTACTGCTATCGGTGGGGCTGATGATGGTCCTGACTTTTGCTGCCAATGTGCTGGCCGATGCACTCCGCGTGCTGGTTGACTGGGCGACAGGACGTGTCATCATCTGGGGCTTTACCATGCCTTTCACGTGGAGGAGCAGCTTTCCGACAACGATGTCTGAGAATTGGCAGTTATTGTGGGCAGTGCTAACGTATGCATTCTACTTCCACTCGCTCTATATCGTCGGCGGCACGCTGTTCCGCCGCCAGCAGTTCCTGTTCACCAGTGGCACCATCGTCGTTGTCGGCATCCTGTTGATCATGGTGCTGAACCAGATTGACTGGCCGAACTCCGGCATAGAATTGATGAGTGGCACATGGGACGAGGCTACACATACGTACACCAGGATATTCTATCCTTCTTTCTATATCGTTCACGCTGTGCTCTGCCTGCTCATCCTCTTCCACTACTGGGCTTCCTACAAGCTGTTCTGCCGCATGCAGGTTATTAACAATAAATGGTTGAACGTATGATATTCACTAACGATAAAGCGATTTACCTGCAGATAGGCGACCGCCTCTGCGACGAGATACTGGCCGGCACCTACCAGGAGGACGACCGCATCCCCAGCGTCCGCGAGTATGCCGTACTGCTACAGGTAAATACCAACACGGCCGTCAAGGCCTACGACGAGCTGGCGCGTGCCAACATCATCTACAATAAGCGCGGACTGGGCTATTTCGTCTCGCCGGGTGCCAAAGAGCAAATCCTGACGGAGCGCCGCCGTGAGTTCATGGACAACAAGCTGCCGGAGCTCTTCCGTCAGATGCGCCTGCTGGACATCAGCATCGGCGAGGTAGACAAGGCATGGAGTAACCTTACAGATGTTTAAAGATTCTTAGAAAAGTTGCGTCCTTTGCAACTTTCTCGCTACCTTTGCCGTCCAACAGACAGCATTATGTATAAAGCATTGATATGATTCACCTAAAAGACATACACAAGACCTATCAGGGTGCACAGCCGCTTCACGTACTGAAGGGCATCACGCTCGACATCGAGAAGGGAGAGTTCGTCAGCATCATGGGGGCCAGCGGTTCGGGCAAGTCGACACTGCTGAACATACTCGGCATCCTGGACAACTACGACTCCGGCAGCTACGAGCTGGCAGGCGTGCCCATCTGGAACCTCAGTGAGACCAGGGCCGCTGAGTACCGTAACCGCATGATAGGCTTTATCTTCCAGTCATTTAACCTGATTTCGTTTAAGACTGCAGTAGAGAATGTTGAGTTGCCATTATTTTATCAAGGGGTGTCGCGTCGCAAGCGACACACCCTTGCCCTTGAGTACCTGGAGCGACTGGGGCTGCTGGACTGGGCTGAGCACTATCCCAACGAGCTCTCTGGCGGTCAGCGCCAGCGCGTGGCCATAGCCCGTGCACTCATCACGAAACCGCAAATCATTCTTGCCGACGAGCCTACGGGTGCCCTCGACTCGAAGACCAGTGTCGAAGTGATGGAGCTGCTCAAACAACTGAACAAGGATGAAGGCATGACTCAGATTATCGTCACCCACGACCCTACCGTAGGCGCACAGACCAACCGCATCATAAGAATCAAAGATGGAGTTATTGAATGAAATATGGCAGACGGCCAAACGCAACAAGCTACGCACGGGGCTGACAGGCTTCGCCGTGGCGTGGGGCATCTTCATGCTCATCGTGCTGTTAGGGGCAGGCAACGGACTGATCAATGCTCAGCTGAAGCAGTCGGACAGGTTCCTCTCTAACTCGATGGTGGTCTTTGGCGGTGAGACATCGAAACCCTATCAAGGTATGGCCGAGGGACGTAACATCTCGCTGAAGGACTACGATATAGAAGCTACCTCACACGACTTCCCAGAAAATATCGACGCCGTGGGGGCACAGCTTTACCAATGGAGCCAGACGGTGAGCTTCGGACAGCAGTATATCAGTACATCGCTGCAGGGCGTCTTTCCAAACCATACGAAGATAGACAAGGTGCAAATCCTGCATGGCCGTTTCATCAACGACATCGACCTGCGTGAGAAGCGGAAGGTCATTGTGTTGAGCAGCAACCAGGCCAAGGAGCTGTTGCCCGTCAGGCCTGCTGCCTCCTCCTCCGTTCGGTATACTGCGACATCGTCGCAGTCTACAGGCCAGGAAGCGCAGCCCGCAAACCGGCTGTCATCGCTCGTGGGACGTTATGTCAACGTAGGACCTTTCGCCTTCCGTGTAGTAGGCATCCTGAAAGACGACGAGAACGGGCGTGCCGATGCCATCATTCCCTATACGACGCTGAAGAGCGTCTATAACAAGGGCGACGATGCCGGCCGTATCGAGTTCTCGTTCCATGGCTTGCCCACAGAAGAAGCCAACGAGCAGTTTGAACACCGCTACCGTCAGCGGCTGAATGCTAACCACCAGGCGCACCCGGAGGATGAGTCGGCTGTCTATCTGTGGAACCGCTTCACGCAGAACATGCAGATGGAGACGGGTATCGGCATCATCCGTACTGCTCTCTGGATAGTTGGCCTATTCACCCTGCTGTCGGGCATCGTGGGTGTGTCGAACATCATGCTCATCACCGTCAAGGAACGCACCCATGAGTTCGGCATCCGCAAAGCCATCGGTGCCAAGCCCTGGAACATCCTGCGGCTCATCATCGTCGAGAGTGTCATCATTACGACGTTCTTCGGATACATTGGCATGGTGTTGGGTGTCATAGCCAACGAATACATGGATGCGACTATCGGTCATGACACGATAGATACAGGACTTTTCAAGGCTACCATGTTTGTTGATCCTACAGTAGGACTTGATGTCTGTTTCGAGGCTACGATGGTCATGGTCATTGCCGGCACGATAGCTGGCCTCATTCCGGCGCTGAAGGCATCACGTATCAGGCCTATTGAGGCGCTCCGTGCTGATTAATTATGAATATGAATTGTGAATTAAGATGAGAATAGACATAGACTCCTACCGCGAGATACTGGACACGCTGACCAGGAACAAGAGCCGCTCGTTCTTGACGGGATTCGGTGTCTTCTGGGGCGTATTCATGCTTGTCTCACTGATTGGAGGCGGAAATGGACTGAAGGAACTGCTGAACAGTAACTTCGAGGGATTCGCTACCAACTCGGCCATGATATGGGCTCAGCAGACTACCAAGCCTTATAAAGGATTCCGCAAAGGACGATGGTGGGACATGAACTACAAGGACATTGACCGACTGAAGCAACGTGTGCCAGAGCTGGATGTGGTGGCTCCCGTGGTCTTCATGCCGTGGAATGCCAGTAGCACGGCGTACTATAGTGACCGCCGCATGTCGACCAACGTGCAGGGCGTGACACCTGACTTTGCTCGTGTCGTAGGTCCCAAGATGTACTACGGCCGATTCATTAACGACATGGACATTCAGCAGCAACGTAAGGTGTGTGTCATTGGCAAGCGTGTATATAAAGACCTGTTCAAGGAGGGTGGTGACCCCTGCGGCAAGCGCATCCGCCTCGACTCCACCTACTACGAGGTGGTAGGCGTGGACTACAACAACTCAAACGGCATGAACTTCAACGGCTCGAACGACGAGAAGGTGACGCTGCCGCTGACCCTGATGCAGTCGACCTACAACCTTGGAAACACGGTAGGACTTATTGCTGTGACCTGTCGCAAGGGCGTGGTCATGTCGAGTATCACCCAACGTATGCGGGAGACCATAGCCCGTGCACACTATATCGACCCGACGGACGAACAAGGTGTCATGGTGTTTAATACTGAGGTACTGTTCCAATTGTTGGACAACCTGTTCCGTGGCGTCAACTTCCTCATCTGGCTTGTCGGCCTCGGCACGTTGCTGGCGGGTGCCATCGGTGTGTCGAACATCATGATGGTCACCGTACGTGAGCGAACAACAGAAATAGGCATCCGACGGGCTATCGGCGCTACGCCGCGCATGATACTATCGCAGATCATCTCGGAAAGCATCGTGCTCACCCTCGTGGCAGGCATGAGCGGCATCCTATTCGGCGTGCTCATCCTCCAGATGCTGGAATTGGGCAATACGGAGGACGGTATCGTCACCGCCCATTTCCAGGTGGGCTTCTGGACAGCTATCCTTGCTGCCCTCGTGGTGTCGGCGATGGGCGTGCTGGCTGGTCTTGCGCCGGCAGCCCGAGCCATGAGCATCAAACCCGTCGATGCCATGCGTGACGAATAACGGCTCAATGCCTCATGCATCAAGAAGTACGCTGAAGGAACTGCACAAGGTGCTTTGGACAAAAAGGAGAGAAACAATTATAAAAGAAGCATGAATTAAGTATTATAAAGATATGAAAAAGTACAGCAAACTTATTATCGCACTGATTATTGCGCTGATTTTTATCGGGACATTTGTGTTCCTCTGGCAGAAAAGCCTGCCTGAGGAGATTGTGTACAACGAGTTCACACCAGAGGTCAACGACGTACAGAAGACAACCATCATTACTGGTAAGATTGAGCCTCGCAACGAGGTCAGTGTCAAACCCCAGATTTCGGGTATCATCACCGAACTTCTCAAGGAGCCTGGCCAGCATGTTCAGGCTGGAGAAGTCATTGCCAAGGTGAAGGTCATTCCTGACATGGGCCAGTTGTCTGCCTCGGAGAGCCGGGTTCGACTTGCTGACATCAATCTGCAACAGGCTAAGGTGGACTACGAACGCGAAAAGAACCTCTACGACCAGAAACTTGTATCGGCCGACGAGTTCGACAAGGTGTCTCAGCAATTGCGACAGGCCAAAGAGGAACTGGCTGCCGCCCAGGATGCACTGCAGGTGGTGCGCGACGGTGTGTCGAGCAGTAATGCATCGGCTTCGTCGACACTCATCCGTTCGACAATCAGCGGTGTGATCCTCGACATTCCCGTCAAGGTGGGTAACTCGGTCATCAACTCCAACACCTTCAATGACGGTACTACGATTGCCACGGTGGCTAACATGAACGACCTTATCTTCCGCGGCAACATCGACGAGACGGAGGTGGGCCACCTCTACAATGGCATGCCGATGAAGATTACCATCGGCGCATTGCAGGACCTCAGCTTCGATGCCTCCCTGGAGTATATCTCGCCCAAGGCCGTTGAGAGCAATGGTGCCAACCAGTTTGAAATCAAGGCTGCCGTGAAGGTGGGCAAGGACGACAACATCCGCTCGGGCTACAGTGCTAATGCCGAAATCGTCCTCTCGCGTGTCGACAAGGCTCTCACCATCCCCGAGAGTGCCCTTGAGTTCAGTGGCGACAGCACCTTCGTATATCTGATTAAGGAAGAGCAGGGCCAGAAGGAGTACGAGCGCCACGAAGTGACGACGGGACTCTCTGACGGCGTCAACATTGAGATTAAGAAAGGTCTTACGAAGAAGGACAAGGTGCGTGGCCCGCAGGTCATTGCCGAAGACAAGGAGGAGTAGCCATGAAGAAGTCAACACTCATCGTGCTGTGTGCTGCGGTATTGTCGCAGCCTGCACTTGCCCAGCAGGCATGGAGCCTGCGTGAATGCTGCGACTATGCTGTCAGCCACAACATCAGCATCAAGCAACAGGAGAATATCCGCCAGCAGCGTGCACTACAGCTTTCTACGGCCCGTAATAGTCGACTGCCTGACCTCAACGCTTCAGCCAGCGAGAGTTTCTCATTCGGTCGCGGACTGACGCTCGACAATACGTACACCAACCGCTCGACCTCGTCGACAAGTTTCAGCATAGGCACCAGCGTACCGCTGTTTACGGGGTTCCAGATTCCCAACCAAATTAAGCTGAACCAGCTGAATCTGGAGGCGGCCACTGCCGATCTGGAAAAGGCTCGCAACGACATTCGCATGCAGGTGGCTCAAGGTTATGTGCAGATACTTTACAACATGGAGATTGCTGACGTGGCCCACCGTCAGATAGCTATCGACTCTCAGCAGGTTGCTCGCCTTGAGACCTTTGTTCGCAACGGCAAAGCCAGTCAGGCCGAACTCTCACAGCAGCAGTCCACTCTGGCCCAGGCCCGTCTTACCGCCACTCAGGCCGACAACCAGCTGCAGCTTGCTGTCCTTGCGCTGACCCAGTTGCTGGAACTGCCCACTCCCGATGGTTTCACCATTGTCCGCCCTTCCAGTCCGGTAAACCGAGGCATTGCCTCGGTCTACCAAACTGCTACCGACGCCACCACTACCGCCTCGCTCTCTCCCGATGCCATCTACGCAGATGCTCTTGCACTGAAGCCCGAGATAGAGGCCGAGCGCATCAGGCTTAGTGCTACCGAACGCAGCATCGACATCGCGAAGGCTGGCCTCTATCCCTCGCTCAGCCTGAGTGCCGGTTTGCAGACCAACTACTATAAAACCAGTGGTATGCATGCTGAAGCTTTTGGCTCTCAGCTGAAGAATAACTTTGCACAATATGTTGGGCTGAACCTGAGCGTACCCATCTTCAACCGTTTCCAGACACGCAATAGCATTCGTGCTGCCCGTCTCGACCGCGAGAACCAGCAACTGCAGCTCGATAATGTCAAGAAGTCTTTGTATAAGGAGATTCAGCAGGTGTACTACAATGCACTGGCTGCCGAGTCGAAGTATAACAGCAGTTATGCTGCCGCACAGTCCAGTCACGATGCCTTCGTATTGGTACAGGCAAAGTATGAGAATGGTAAGTCGGCCATCACGGAGTTCAACGAGGCCAAGAATAACTACCTCAGGTCAGAGTCGGACCTCGTGCAGGCCCGCTACGAGTTGCTCTACCAGAAGGCGCTCCTCGACTTCTACCGTGGACGCGACCTGGATTTCTGATGGTGATGCCGGAGTTTTCGGCACCACTATCAGACTGTTACAAGGATGGCTTGCGGACTATCCACTCCTGGTATGAACCTATTTTGGCATTACCGGAGTCATAGCCAAGGTAACCTAAGATGATGTTCGAGACAAACTGGTCGGGCAATAGCCAGAACATCAGTTTTGCCAATGTCGGCCGTTCAAGGATTTTTGCTGCTTTCCGCTCCAGACGCTTCAAGTCGGGGAGCGTCGCCTGTGTGTGGTCAATGCTCTTCTCAAGTGTTAGGCCACTATTGGTGAAATGGGAATTCAACTCCTCCAGCGATTCTATCATGGCAGCTGCCCCACCTTTGGAAATCAGGGCGATGGCTTTTTGGATAGTAGGATCGTAGGACTCAAACCTGTCTGCAAGGGCATAGTCGAAGACAACGACAACACCACCAGGTTTCAGTACGCGACAAACCTCACGATAGATTTTTTCCTTATCGGTGTTGTGGACGACAGTCTCAAAGGCATATACCACATCTACGGAATTGTCTGCAAACTGCGAAAGACTACTGTAGTCCTGCTGGTAGGTGGTGACATTCTTGGGGATGTCCTTGTCCTTTTTCAGTGGCGAAAGGTCGACGCCGATAAAGCTTGCGTCGGGATGACAGTGAGCCAGATACAGCAGATTGGCACCCTGTCCGAAGCCAAGCTCCATCACGACATCGCCTGCCTTGATAAACTTTGAAACGGAGTCGGGCTGATAATACACGTCTTCATCGGTAAAACAGCCACTGGAGGAAATCCTGAAATGCATAAAGCCATCCTGCGAATGGAAGTGACGGTATGCCCAGTCGTTGACTTTGAAATAGGAGCGTATCTGCTCCAGTGAGTTCTTCTCGCCCTGTATGAATTTGTCGAGGTTGAGGAACTTCTCCATTGCCTCCACCTTGGCATGCAGTTTGTAGATGCTGTATTTTGGATTCATTGCGTTGAATGATGTGTTGAATGCTTGTTATAACCCTGAGCCTATGATGCGACAGCGATGTTGATAACCTCTTGGATGTCTAAGGCATTCACCGTGCCGTCGCCGTTGATGTCGTACAGATTGTTGCTGCTTCCTTCCGCACAGGCGTTTATCTCGGCCTGGATGTCCAAAGCATTCACGAGGCGGTCGCCGTTCAGGTCGCCCTTGACGGCGGGCAGGAAGGTCTGTAGTTCGTAGAGCGCCTGCATGGCACGTCCCGTACTGTTGTCGAAAAGTGACGCGTTGTACCATCCGCTGGGTGTCACGGCGTTTGTGTAGTTGACGCCCTTCTCGTTGGCTTCGGGGAACCACCAGTACAGTCCGTCGACGCTGTCATGATTGTTGAGCATGGCTATCAGGTCCTTGGTGAACTGCAGCTGTCCAGCATCGGTAGCCGGCCAGTTGGGGAACGTGCTGATTTTGTACGTCGCGCCATCAGGGTAGTAGGCGTGGTAGTAGCCAGTCTCCACAATTTGTATCTTCTTGTCAGTATAGTTTTTCTCTAATGTCTTGATGGTATTTTCCAGAGTTGTCAGTGTGCCGTGATAGTAGGGGTAGTAGCTGATGCCGATGACGTCGTACTTCACATTGGGGTACTTCTTCAACTGTGCGTAGAAGTTGGTGACGTTGGTAGACTTGCTCATCTCTGTCTGTATCACAATCTTAGCCTGTGGGCATTCCTCGTTGCAGGCCTGGATGGCACTGGCCAGATAATTGGTGAAGTTACCCCATGTGCCGCCATCTTGTCCGCCACCGCCAGGCCAGACGTGTGCCGTCGGCCACAGCATGCCGTAGGTAATCTCGTTGCCCGGCTGTATGAAGTCAGGTTCTGCACCGGCATCCTTCAACTGCTGCAGACAGTCCTTTGTGTATTCGTAGATCTGGGTGGTCAGCTCGGCAGCAGTCATGTTGCTCCAAGCGGCTGGAGTGCTGTGCTTGCCAGGGTCGGTCCACGTGTCGCTGTAGTGGAAGTCGAGCATGAATGTCAGTCCGGCATCCTTGATGCGCTTGCCTAATGCTTTGACGTACTCTAAGTCCTGGCGCACACCCTCCTGCTTATGTTCGTCGGGAGCCTGCGAGGGGTCTACAAACAGTCGGACACGCATGGCGTTCCATCCCTGTTGCTTCAGGTAGTTCAGCATGGTACCCTGAGGGATGAGTTTACTCTTTTCATAGTACTTGGCCTTGGCTTTCTCGTAGTCCGGTAACAGCGAGATGTCGCCGCCTACATATTTCTGTGCTGACAGGATACCCGTCAGCATGCATGTGATAGCAATAAGTAGTATTTTCTTCATCTCTGTAGTATACTTTTTTGTTGATATTGCATGAAGCATTACTTCTTGTGCCTGTTGGCCCGTTGCTCTCTGTATTTTGCTTTCTGTCGTGCCGAACCGCTGCCGTGGGCGCCAGTAATGTACTTCTTTTTCTTGGCCTTGGTTTTTACCTTGTCTTCCTCCTTGCGCGGTCCTCCTCCCCGCCCGAAGGAAATGCCATTGACGAGAATGTCTTGGAAGTCGCTTTCTTTGCTCATACCATTTTATTTATTAGGTAATGAGTAATTTGCAATTCCTAATTACAAATTACTCATTGTAAATATCTTTAGTGATGGAACAGTCGTACGCCTGTGAATGCCATGGCGATGCCGTACTTGTCGCAGGTCATGATGACATGGTCGTCGCGCACTGAGCCGCCTGCTTGGGCGATATACTCCACACCGCTCTTGTGGGCACGCTCGATGTTGTCGCCGAAGGGGAAGAAGGCGTCGCTGCCCAAAGCCACACCTGTGTTCTGGGCAATCCACTCTTTCTTTTCCTGAAGCGTCAGCACCTCTGGCTGGCGGCTGAAGAACTGCTGCCATTGTCCATCGCGCAGCACGTCGTCATGTTCGTCTTCTGAGATATAAACATCAATGGTGTTGTCGCGGTCGGCACGGCGGATGCCCTCCTTGAATGGCAGTGCCATCACTTTCGGATGTTGGCGCAGCCACCAGATGTCGGCCTTCTGACCAGCCAGTCTGGTGCAGTGGATGCGGCTCTGCTGTCCGGCACCGATGCCGATGGCCTGACCGTCCTTCACATAGCACACCGAGTTCGACTGGGTGTACTTCAGCGTGATGAGTGCGATGATGAGGTCGCGCCGTGCCTCGGCTGAGAAAGTCTTGTTCTGCGTGGGAATGTTTTCAAACAATGCAGGGTCGTCGAGCCGTATCTCGTTACGTCCTTGTTCAAACGTAACACCGAACACCTGTTTGCGCTCGATGGGGTCTGGACGGTATGCTGGGTCAATCTTGATGACGTTGTATGTCCCCTTGCGCTTGTCCTTCAGTATCTCGATGGCTTCAGCGGTATAGTCGGGTGCGATGACGCCATCGCTCACCTCGCGTTTCAGCAGCAGTGCCGTCGTCTTGTCGCACGTGTCGCTCAGAGCCACGAAGTCACCATACGACGACATTCGGTCGGCACCACGTGCACGAGCGTAGGCACAAGCCACAGGGCTGTCGTCCAGTCCCTCGACGTCGTCAACGAAATAGATTTTCTTCAGTGTATCGGTCAGTGGCAGCCCCACGGCGGCACCGGCAGGCGACACGTGCTTGAAGGACGCAGCGGCGGCCAGTCCAGTGGCCTCTTTTAGCTCCTTCACCAACTGCCACGCGTTCAGCGCGTCGAGGAAGTTGATGTAGCCTGGGCGGCCGTTAATCACTTCGATGGGCAACTCGCCCTCCTGCATGAAGATGCGCGAGGGCTTTTGGTTCGGATTGCATCCGTATTTCAGCTGTAATTCTTTCATCGTATGATGGAAATTTAAAATGATGCTGCAAAGGTACGAATAAGCGAGCGCAAAACAAAAGAATTTTATTCTTTTTTTTGCCGAGTGTGGGTACCTGCTTGTGATTTTCTCTTAAAAAGCGTATCTATGGTGTGCAATAAATAAGTGAAAGTTGAGTTATTTGAGTATCAAGTCAGATTAAACCATTTGTCGTTTTATACATCTAATATAATAACTGATAACAACTGTTCATTCGTTTTTTAACAACTTATTATGAAAACATTATTTATTCCTCTTCTGCTCTTGGCTGCAGTATCAGCGCATGCGGTAGAAAATCCTGTGTTAACGATTGAGGGTGGTCAGGTACAAGGTGTGTTTGCCGACGACCATCCCGATGTGTATGTCTATCGTGGCATTCCCTATGCCGCTCCCCCCATCAGGGAAAACCGTTGGAAGGCTCCACAGCCTGTCGTGCCCTGGAAAGGGGTGAAGATTTGCGACACCTTCGGCCGGCCCAGTTTTCAAGCCATTCAGTACCCCGGTGGTTACTATTCAGAATGGGGCTATGGCAAGGAGGCTGCTTTCAGTGAGGATTGCCTCTATCTGAACGTATGGACAAAGGCTCCGGTGCAGGTTGGCAGGAAACTGCCCGTGGCTTTGTGGATTCACGGAGGCGGCTATCGTGAGGGTTTCGGCTCAGAACCGGAGTTCGACGGTCAGGAGTGGGGCGCCAAGGACGTGGTACTGGTCACCATCAACTACCGTCTGGGCATCTTTGGCTTTTTGAATCATCCCTTGCTGGTGGAGGAGAATCCGAATCATGTCTCTGGCAACTACGGCATTTTGGACCAGATAGAGGCATTGAAATGGGTCAAGATGAATATCGCACAGTTTGGCGGCGATCCGGGTAACGTCACCATCTTCGGACAGAGTGCCGGAGGTGGCAGCGTGCGTACCCTTTGTGAGTCTCCGTTGGCCCGTGGTCTGTTTCACAAGGCAGTCATCATGAGTGCTCAGGGACTGGCCATCCCCAATCCCAACGGTGGTGGCATGATGGGTGGCCGCTATACAGGTGGCACACCCGAAGATGCTGCCGCCAATGCCAAGAAGATGTTCGACTGGGCCGGGCTGACTGACTTGCAGAAGATGCGTCAGGCCGCTACGGAGACAGTCTTTGCGTTGCCCGCCATCTACCGTCAGGTGAATAGCGATGGTCAGCAGGGAGGTGGCATGATGGGTATGATGCGCAGGGGAATGGCATACATGCCGTTGGTTGACGGCTATGTCAGCAAGAAGAGTTTCGATGATGCAACACGTGAAGGAACTCTGGCCGACGTTCCCTATATGATAGGCTACACGTTGAACGATATGGGTGACATGAGTCCGGGCATCGCCGAGTTTTGTAAGGTTCGCGAGAGCAAGGGTGGCAAGGCATGGGCTTACGAGTTTGCCCGTCCGTTGCCCGATGACGGCTCTCATCCCGAGGTGACGCAGCGTCTGCGTGGCGCTTTCCACTCCAGCGACCTCTGGTTTGTGTTTAAGAGTCTGAAGCACTGCTGGCGTCCGTGGACCGATGGCGACTGGGCGCTTTCTGAGAAGATGCTGACGGCATGGACCAACTTTGCCAAGTATAGCGACCCGAACGGCCGAAAGGGTGGGGAGTGGAAACCTTGCACGGCCAAGAGTCCCAAGTTCATGGTGTTCAGGTTGAACGATAAAGACGTTGAAGACTCCTACTATGGCGAGCCGGTGAAGGCTCCCCGTCAGGGTGGCTTCGGCAGATAACTGCTTGACGCTATTATGGTCAAAAACAATTTACTGAGCCTGCTTAATAAGCGGACTCAGTAAATTGTTTTATCAAGGCCTTGATAGCCGTACCTTGCATTTAGTCAAAGAATCCCGGCTGCTTGTAGTCGATGCCTAACTCGCGGTCGACGGTGGCCAGGATGCCCTGCACCTGTCCCAGTGCAAACATGCGGCCGAGCAATGTGTAGCCGGCATTATGGCCGTGGCTCGACTCATCCATGATGCCGCCGGGCTGGTCGGTGAACGTCATGCCGTGGTCGACGCGCATGGGCAGCTGCGGGTTCTCTTTCTCAAAGATGCGGCATAGCTCCACGAGGTCGGCGCGCCCGCCGAGGTGCGATGCCTCGGTGAAGTCGCCGTTGGGGAAGATGTGGCAGGAGCGCAGGTGGACGAAGTGGGTGCGGGGCGCAAACTCACGGGCCATCTCTACCACGTTGTTGTAGGCACCTGCCGACAATGAGCCGGCACAGAAGGTCAGTCCGTTGTGACGGTTGGGCACGGCATCGAGGAACCAGCGGATGTCCTCCTCGGTACGCACAATGCGCGGCAGTCCGAGTATCTCGATGGGCGGGTCGTCGGGGTGTACACACATGTTCATGCCGCATTCCTCGCAGGTGGGCATGATGGCCTCGAGGAAGTATTTCATGTTCTGACGCAACTGCTGCTTGTCGATGCCTTTGTACAAGTTCAAGAACTCGCGGAACTTCTGGACAGGAGCCTCGTCGTCCTCCGAGAAGTTGCCGCTGACGAAGCCCTGCGTCTTGATGATGATGTTCTCCACCAGCTGGTGGTCCTTTTCGGGCGTCATGGTCTTGGCCATCTCGTCGCACTCCTCAAGCACGTTGCGATTGACAGTCTCGCCTTTCTCGTTTCTCATGACGAAGTTGGCCCACTCCTCGCGGGCTCCCTCACGCTTGAGGATGTAGATGTCGAAGTAGGCAAACTCGGCGTAGTTGAAGTAGAGGTTCGTCGAACCGTTGGGGTTCTGGTGCAGCAGGTCGGTGCGTGCCCAGTCCAGCACGGGCATGAAGTTGTAGCAGACGGTGTGGATGCCCTCTGCCGAGAGGTTGCGCAGCGACTCCTTGTAGACCTCAATCTGCTGGTCACGGTCAGGGCCGCCATACTTGATGGTCTCCACGACGGGCAGGCTTTCTACCACACTCCACCGCATGCCATACGACTCAATGTACTCGCGCAGATCGCGTATCTTCTCTCTCGTCCATACCTCACCAAGGGGTACGTCGTGCAGTGCGGTGACGATGCCCTCGACTCCTATTTGTCTCAACATGGCAAGTGTGATCTTGTCCTTCTTGCCAAACCATCTCCATGTTCTTTCCATATTAATAATATTATGTTAGTCTAAATTACGTACTTTGCTTATTAAAGCCATTGGTTTGATTTAGCTCCCGATTTTAGGCTTCAGTTCGTCGGGTGACTCGTTGGTGAACATGTTCACCTTGGGAGCCTCGCGCTCGAAGAGATTACGGATAACGTCTGGGCTGACGGTGACGTCAGGTTGGAAGTCAGTAGACTGCATGTAGCGCAGTATCGAGTAGCGCAGCTGGCGGGCTACGGGTCGCTGGTCCAGGTTGTGACTGATGTCCATTGTCGTCATAAGCAGGCGACCGTTCAGTACACGTGCCTCGACGAGCATGCCTAACTTACGGCTGACGTGCCACGTGTCGATAGGCTGTACGATGGGCTGGTAGTTGGCCGGAAACTCTGCCAGGTTCATTACCTGCGCGCGGTTGGTCAGTTCCCACCAGTTCAGGTTCTGCCAGTCGTCGGTGGGGAAGTCGCGGAACACGGGGTGGCTGTTCTTGATGTAGGCTCCCGTGGTGTGTGGCGGGCGCATCTTAAACCAGCTGGTATTCCAGAACACTGGCAGGAACGTGTGGCGCACGTCGTTGCCGTAGCGTATGCGGCCGCCGGCGGTCAACAGCACCGTGCCACCCTTCTGCAGCACCTTCAGTGCCTTGGCGTCCAGTGAGTCTGTCTCATAGAAATTCCTCATTCCTGATGGCTCATCGCCTATTTCAGCAGGGTAGACCCAGAAGTCCCAGCTGTTGCTGACGGCAGCCGAGAACCGTACCGTCAGCGTCAGTCGGGTAGGGTGCGTGAAGCTGCTGAGCGGCATGACGACGGTACCCAGAGGGATGTTCTTACCCATAGGCAGTGTGCCGTCGAAAAGCTTGCCACTGCTGACCTCCCGGCCGTCGCTGGTCGTCACCATATAGTTGGCGTGTGTGTGGTTGAGGCTGTAGCCATAGCCGTTGTATGCCTCGACGGGGACATTCAGCGTCTCGTTGCTGGTGTATACAAACTTCGGGAAACGTGCCAGCGGCACGAAGGCGTTGCAGAACTGCCGCCAGTCATTACCTGTGCAGTAGCCTTTCTCGCGCCAGAAGACGTTAAGCACACCAGTCAATGCGGTACCCTGACCGCTGTAGTCGTTCAGCCCCAGCAACTGGAAACCAGCGTAGTCCTTCGTGCGCAGGTTGCGCTCTATCTCATACTTGTAGCAAAGGGCCTGCAGGCGACCGCTGGCCATGAGAAACTTGTCGGCCATGGACTCCATGCCGTTGTCGCGCAGCAGGTCGCGGAATATCTCGAAGTTGCGGGCCTTGTAGGCTCCCGTGTACTGGACTGTCTCGCGGAAGTCCGGGAAGGCACACCATTGGCCCTGCTCGTGGGCGATGATGGGGGTACGGTTAGGCTCCTTACCCTTGTAGTTGCGGGGGTAGAGCAGTTGTTGGTAGTAGTCGTCGTCGGCATGCGGGGCGTGCCTGTCCCAGTCGAGGCCACGGGCACCGCCTTTGACGTGGTATTCAGAACCGCTGTCCCACGCCCAGCCGCCACCAACCGATGCACCGGCATAAACCTTGGTGGGGTCGTACTGCTTCATCTCTTTCACCCACTGGTTGCAGTAGGTCACCCAGTCGCCTGCCGGCTCGTTGCCGGCAGCCATCATGACAAACGACGGGTGGTGGCCGTACTCGTCGACAATACGCTTCGACTCCTCCATCAGGTACTCATCAATCTTCTGGTCGCGGCGTAGCTTCACACCATGGTTGGGCCACGACGGACCTTCGGGCTGTAGGTAGATGCCCACGCGGTCGGCAGCAGCAAAGGCAGCCTCCGGTGGACAGTAACTATGGAAACGCATGTGGTTCAGACCGTACTCCTTGCACTTCCGGAAGATACGTAGCCACTCCTTTTCATCAGTAGGTGGGTAGCCCGTCTCGGGGAAACAGCAGTTCTCCACTGTGCCGCGCAGGAATAGCGGGCGACCGTTGATGTACATCTGTGGACCCTCGATGCTGACTTCGCGCATGCCGAAGGTTGTCTCGTAGACGTCGTCACCGGCTTCTACGGTCAGTTGGTACAGGTTAGGCTGGTGCTCGTCCCACAGCCTCATGTTGCCGCTCATGTCGATGTCGAACACGTGCTTGCTGCCGATGGCTTCCTTGGCAATATTGTAATGAGAGGTGGTAGGCTTGCCATTGACGATGGGGCGCACAGTGACGGCCACGCTGTAGTCGCGCAGCGGTATCAGACGAAGGCCGTCGACGTGGTTCTCCATCTCCACGGTTACATGTAGCTGTTGGTTGGCGATGTCAGGCACGATGCCGACGTGGCGTATGTTCAGCTTGCGCCAGTGGGTCTGCAGCTCGATGCGCCCGACGATGCCGTTCCAGTTGCCCTGCGTCTGGTCGGTCACGCTGTGCGAGTCCTGTCCTACGCAGACGTTCTCGATGCCGTTGTACACACGGATGGCAATGTCGTTGTACTCGCCAAACCTGACCAAGTCGGTGATGTCATAGCGGTGGGGCACCGACAGTGACATCTGGTGGCCTACGCGCTGGCCGTTTACGTAGACGGTAGTCTCGATGTGCGGACGCTCTAAGAAGAGTGTCACACGCTGTTCCTTCCATGCCTTGGAGATATATGCTGTCCGGTGGTACCAGGCAGCACCAATGTAGTGGCGCTCGGGGGTGAGGAAGAAGGGAAACTTCATGGCACCTTCGTGGCGGTACTTCTCCATGTAGGGATTGAAGTAGTACGACGAGTCGTAGAGCGAACCCGTCCACTGGGTGTTGACCGACACGATGTTCCCTTTGTCGTTGGTGAGCATCGAGCCGGGCAGCATGACGTACTCTGTGTAGTCGTCAGGCAGTCTGTCTTCCCTGCCGGCGTCGCCCATTCGGAAGTCCCACGCTCCGGCCAGCGTTACGGTCTGTTGGGCAAAGCCCGTCATGCTGACGGCCAGTGCCAATAAGATGCCGATGAGTCGCATAGTCATGAGTCGCTGTTAGTCCAAGTGAAACACCTCCTGTAGGGGGATGGTGACCGGCGAATGGTCTGCATTGGTCTCCATGATGTCGGCCATCATGTCCCACCACTTCTGTGTGATGGGGTCTACATGGTCGGTGTCCTGCGAACTGCCCTCACCCTCGCACTCCTGATATGCGAACAGCAGGTTGGTGTCCTTGTCCCAGAAGATGCTGTAGTTCTTCACTCCCGCCTCGTGAATCATCTTAACCAGCTCAGGCCAGATGGCAGCGTGGCGTCGCTCATATTCCTTTTCGTACCCTGCTTTGAGGTACATCTTAAATCCAAATCGTTTCATATCAATAACCGTGTAATGCGTCTTCTGTGTTATGTGTAGTCTATGGTCTGTCCTGTCCGTTCGCTCTTAGTTGCCGTCAGGCTTGACAAGGTTGCTGCCCGTCGACATGTGCCACACAAACTGTGCTGGGTCATCGGGCTGTGCGGGGTTGTAGTCCTGCCAGTCGGGGCGCAGGTGGTTGGCCATGGGCAACTGAAGCTGCTTCATGCCCATCACCACCATCTTGGCTATCTGCCAGGCTCCGTAGGGGTTGAAGTGGGTGTTGTCGTTCAGCGGAGTGTCCTGTCCAGGGAAGGTGTTGGCAGGGTAGTGTACCAGGGCCTTCTTTGAACCCTCCACGCCTAATGTCTCGTAGAGTGTCGTCGACATCTTCGTCAGTTCGATGACGGGCACTTTCTCGCGGACACCCACCATCTGCATGGCCAAGGGGTAGTCGTTGTGTGTGTTGATGATGCGGTTGTTGTTGTCGAACGAACGGCGTGCCGTAGGTGTGCAGAATACGATGTTGCCACCCTTCTCGCGTACGCGGTCTACAAAGATTTTCAGATTGCGGGAGTAGCTGTACCATGCACCGTCGCCGGCCTTCTTCTCCTTCTCGTCGTTATGTCCGAACTCCACGATGACGTAGTCTCCCTTCTTCAGCTGTGTCAGTATCTTGTCCAGTCGCAGTTGTGCCAGGAACGTCGTACACGACAGTCCACTCTCGGCATAGTTGGCCACGGCGATGCTGTTGTCGAACCATCGCGTAATCATCTGCCCCCACGATGCCCACGGCTCGTTTTCCTGGTCTACCACGGTGCTGTTGCCGCAGAGGAAGAGCGTCGTGGCCTCCGTTTCCGGCTCGATGCGTATGTCCTTGACGGCAGGCGACGGCCCACAGAAGGTGATGGTCAGCGAGTCGTCCCAGTTCTTGTAGCTCCACTCACGAGGCTTCAGCTTGACTTTTGTCTTGCTGTCGATGACGGGGTTGTGCTTGTTGACGACGAACGACACCGTCTCGTACTTGCCCTTCTTTGTGGTCACCATGTCAATGTAGTGGCGGCGGCTCTCGGCACGTACTACCGTCTGGGCAGCACGTTTCTTGGCTCCCAAGGTTACCGTCACGCGGTAGTTGCCGTCGGGTACCTGTACGGTGTAGCTAAATGGCTTGTCGCTCGTTTTGTCGAGCGTCACGGTCTCTCCAATGTTAGTCTGGCCATTGGCCGTCGTGGTGTAAAGGCAGGCAGCCAATACTGTGGCTAAAATCAATAGTCTGTGTTTCATATTCTAATAGAATTGTTTTGTAATAGTCTTCGGCGGACAAAGGTAAGCAATAATTATGACATAGCCAAATGTTCGCAGGTTAAAAAATCATGAAAATCTTTGGGCTTTTGAAAGTTTCATAGTACCTTTGCACATGATACACTAATCTACTAAACCCGTAATATAATGGCCGGTAGCAAATCATTCACTTTCCGTTTTTCCCTGTGTTCGTTCCTTTTCCTGTTTGCCACTGTGGCCTATGGACAGTCGGGACTGAACAAGCGTGACTTCAACAAATACTGGCGGGTGGAGTCCGAGTCGAAGGACTTCCGCGTGACGTTCCACGGCGACACCTGCGAGCTGCTGGCTCCCAAGGGGCTGACGCTGTGGCGCAAACAACGGTATGGTGCCGACACCGTGGTGGAGTATGATGCCATGGTGGTCGATGAGGGACGCGAGGGCGACAGACTGAGCGACATGAACTGCTTCTGGCTGGCCAGCGACCCGCAGCACAAGGACATCTGGCAGCGGGCGGCATGGCGCAGCGGCGTTTTTGTGCGCTGCTATACGCTGCAGACATACTACTTTGGCTATGGCGGCAATCACAACAGCACGACGCGCTTCCGCCGCTACACGGGCGACGAGGCGGGTGTCGCTGATACTGAACGTCGCCCACCGGTGCTGAAGGAATATACCGACAAGACCCATCTGCTTCAGAAGAACCACTGGTACCACGTACGTATCGTGTCGTGCGACGGGCGTGTACGATTCTATGTCGATGGTGAGCTGTTGGTAGACTACAACGACCCGACACCGCTAACCAGCGGCTGGTTCGGCTTTCGTACCACATTGTCACGGACACGTATCACCAACTTCCGCACGTCGGCTCCCGAGAGACTGTCGGTCGCTGGCGGCATACCGCTGAGATGGGTGGCAAATGAGCAACAGACGACCACGGACTTGAATAAAGAAGGAACGTCGCTGGCTGGCACGGACGAAAAGGTGTGGCCGGTGACCTTCGGCATACCGTTCCGCCAGGGCGAGCTGCGCGATGTCACCACGCTGCAGTTGTCCTCACACCAGCCCTGCGACACATGGGTTACGGCCCGGTGGCCCGACGGCTCGGTGAAGTGGGCTGCCATGGCTGCCGTAGTGCCTTGGTGCCAGGAGGAACTGACTGTCGCCGCTGGCAAGAAGCAAAAGACTGCCGACGTCATCACCGTCGATGAGCATGACAACCGCATCACGGTCAACACCGGCCAGCTGACGGCCTACCTGTCGGCCTGTGGTGCGCAACTGATTGACAGTCTCGTTGTCGATGGACGGCGCGTGGGTGGTGCTGCCACGCTGACGGCCACCACGGCTGAGGGCCGTTACGTGTCGCACGTCGACCGTATGACCGTCGAGCGGCAGGGTAGCATGCATGCCGTTGTCAAGATAGAAGGTACGCATAGCGACAGCGGCCGTTCGTGGCTGCCCTTCGTTGTCCGCCTCTACTTCTATGGCGGCAGTTGTCAGGTGAAGATGGTCCACTCGCTGGTCTACGACGGTGAGCCGTCGCGCGACATGATTACCTCGTTGGGCGTGTGCATGGCTGTTCCCATGCGCACCGAGCCTTACAACCGCCACATAGCCTTTGCCACCGACGATGGTGTATGGGCAGAACCCGTGCAGCCGCTGGACGGGAGACGTGAGCTGCGGCTGCGCCAGTCGCCGCCGGAGGAGGGCCGTGGCATTCCGCAGCGACAGAACATCCAGCTGGACCAGATGAGCGGCAAGCGTATACCTCCACGTGATGCCTTCGACCGCATGGGCCGTTCGCTCATTGACCACTGGGCACAGTGGGATGGCTTCCGGCTGTCGCAACTGACGGACAATGCCTATGCTATCCGCAAGCGGGCCACCAGCGACGGCAGCACACCATGGATCGGTACACTGACTGGCCGGCGCAGTCCGGGGTATGCCTTCGTGGGCGACGTAGAGGGCGGCATGGGTGTCGCCATGCAGGACTTCTGGCAGTCGTACCCATCGACCATGGAGGTTCGAGGTGCACGCTGCGATGAGGCCAGCCTGACGATGTACCTATGGAGTCCCGAGGCAGAGCCTATGAACCTCTGCCACTACGATACCATTGCCCATGGGCTGGCCGAGAGCTACGAGGACGTGCAGCCCGGCATGTCGTCGCCCTACGGCATTGGCCGTACCACGACGCTGTGGCTGCTGCCGCAGTCTGGCTATCCGGGACGAGAGACTATTGCCCGTCAGGCGGCACGGCTGACCGACCATGTCCAACTGCTGCCCACTCCAGAGTACCTGCACGACTGCCGTGCCTTCGGCATCTGGTCGCTGCCCACGGCCGACCGTTCTGTGGAACAGCGCCTTGACGAGTATGTCAGCATCTACCAGCGCGAGACGGAACGGCATAAGTGGTACGGATTCTGGAACTACGGTGACGTCATGCATGCCTACGACCCGGAGCGTGACGAGTGGCGCTACGATGTGGGCGGCTATGCGTGGGACAACACCGAACTGGCTTCGCCCACATGGCTATGGACGATGTTCCTGCGTAGTGGACGTGCAGACATCTGGCGTATGGCTGAGGCCATGACGCGCCACAACAGCGAGGTGGACACCTATCACATCGGACCCTTCGCCCCGTTGGGGTCACGCCATAACGTCAGCCACTGGGGCTGCGGTGCCAAGGAGGCACGCATCTCGCAGTCGGCATTCCTGCGCTACTATTACTACCTGACGGCTGACGAACGTACCGGCGACCTGATGACGGCACAGACCGATGCCGACACGCTGCTGTGGCACCTCGACCCCATGCGGCTGGCCGAGCCGAAAGCCCTGTTCCCGTGTTATGCTCCGGCCCGTCTGCGTATAGGCCCTGACTGGCTTGCGTATGCCGGCAACTGGATGACGGAGTGGGAGCGCACAGGTAACGTTCGCTATCGTGACAAGATTGTCACGGGCATGCAGTCCATCGCCCGGCTGCACGACGGCATCTTTACGGGCAACCTGGCCAAGGGCTACGACCCGGCGACGGGTGTCATCAGCTACGACGGTCCCGACTCGCTGCGCTCCACCAGTCATCTGCTGGCCATCATGGGTGGCTTCGAGATGATGAACGAGCTGCTGCCCATGGTCAGTGTCGGCGAGTTTGACCGCTGCTGGCTCGACCATGCGCGACGCTACAAGACGATGGCTTGGCAGACACGCAAGAACCGCTTCCCCGTCCGCCGGCTGGAGGCTTACGCTGCCTGGCTGGATGGTGACGTGAAGCGGAAGGAGGAAGTGTGGCAGTCGCTGCTGGCTCCCAGCAAGGGCATCTCTACCAACGATGCCGCCATGTGGTCGCTGGACGCCATCTACATGCTGGAGACAATAGGCCGGTAACTCGAATTGTTACTACAACGAATTGTTTTTTAAACGACCACGGATTGAACGGATGGAACGGATTTATTTACTATAACGAATTGTTTTTTTTTAACGACCACAGATTGCACGGATGACACGGATTTTTTTAAAGACAACGAATTGTTTTTTAATCCACAGAAGAAAAACAATCCGTGAAATCCGTTTAATCCGTGTTCGAAAATAAAAATTGTTTCATTGACTTCGTCGAGCGAAACCTTCGTTATATTCGTGTCCGTAAATCAATCCGCATTAAATCTGTGGTCTGTTTATTTCACTTGACCGCGTCCGGCAGGTAGTAGCCTAAGTGTGGCGGCTGGTTGTAGGCTACGTTCTGCCATACGATGCTAAGCCTGTAGATGTTGTCGTGCATCAGCGTCGGCACGGCATACTCCGTGGGGATATTCGTCGTGAAGATGTTCAGATGGCTGGCGTCGCTGGAGTCCCAGAGTATCAGCTCCTCGCGCCAGTCACCGAAGAGGTCGGCCTGCAGACAGGGCGTGGCCTTGGTCCAGTTGTTGCTGACGCTGTTGCCCATCTCGTACAGCAGTTTGCCGTTGGAGAGGGGTAGGGGATTGGCGCGCTGGCCGTCCCACTTCTCTATGAACGACGGGAAGTAGGGACGCTGGCCGCGGTTGGCCAGCAGCTCGTCCTGCAGGTCGCCGTCCCAATAGATGCGGAAGTTGCAGCTGGGCAGTTGGTCGGAGATAACGTTACCCTTGATGTTGCGCACGGCGCGGTTGAAGATGTGCCAGAACTCAAAGCCACGGTGCTGGCCGTCGATGTCGGCTGCCACGCCACGGCCAGTGTCGTCGCGGGCCGTCTCGTACCACAGCCGTTCGCCGGTACATGCGTCGCGCAGGTCGGCACCGTAGGGTCTCTGCTCGTGAACCATAAAGAACTCCAGACCTGGGCGGTCGGGGTCGAGGTCGCTCAGGTGGGTGGCGTCGCCGTGGCCCAGTCCGGTGGAGTAGAGCAGCCGTCCGTCGTTGTCGATGGCTGCCGACCCGTAGGTTATCTCGTCGCAGCCGTCGCCGTCGACGTCACCCACGGCCAGCGAGTGTGCCCCCTGTCCGTAGGCGGTGGCCGCCAGTCCTCGCTGCCAGTGCTGCTGGCCCTGACTGTCCTCTACATAGTATTCCGAGGGCGACACCGAGGCGTGATACCATTTCGTGTGTAGCTTGCTGCCGTCGAAGTCGACAGCCCACAGGTGCGACGGTGTGTAGTAGCCGCGGCACATGACGACGCAGGGACGCTGCTGCGGTCCGTCGAGCCATGCCACACAGGCCAGGTAGCGCTCGCCGCGGTTGCCGGCAAAGCCACGGTCGCCCCATCCATCCTTGTCGTAGTCGGCGGCAGTCTGCCAGCCGAAGGCGCGGTTGGGACGGTACCAGATGGTATGTAGCGCACGGCCTGTCAGTCCGTCGAACACCGTCAGGTATTCCGGTCCGCTGTTGATGCGGCCGCGCTCGGTACGGTAGTCGGCGGTGTTGTCGGCATTACGTATGGCGGGGTCGTCGGCAGCCTCGGTGACGTAGCGCCCCGTGCCGTCAACGGAGCCAGGAGCTGTCTTGCACACCAGCTCTGCCCGTCCGTCGCGGTCGAGGTCGTAAACCATGAACTGCGTGTAGTGGGCGCCGGCGCGGATGTTCGGGCCTAAGTTGAGACGCCAGCGATATTTGCCGTCTGTGGATTGGCCGTTCGGCAGGTTGTAGCAGTCGATGATGACGCTGCCCGTGTAGCCGTCGTGCGAGTTGTCGCGGCTGTTCGACGGGTCCCACTTCAGCAGCAGCTCGTAATGACCGTCACCATCGACGTCGCCCGCTGAGCAGTCGTTGGGGCGATACTCGAAGGAGCGCCCGTCGGGCGTCGTGCCACCCTGCGGACGGTCGACGGCCATCGACAGGTAGAGGTCGGACCAGGGAGCCACTCCGCCTGTTGCCTGTTCACTGGCAGCGGTAGTGGGAGTGATCCCGGGTGTGTGTTCCACCACGCTATACTGGCTGGTCGCCTTGCCCTTCTTGTCGGTGTAGTTGGTGACGTTCAGCCCCTTGGCTATTGTCTTGCCGTCGCGCAGCAGGTCGAACGTGGTGCCCTTGGGGTCGGTGCCTAACAGGCGCCAGCTGACGAAGATACCATTCTGCTGTGCCGGTAGTGCCACGATGCCGCGGTTCAGCCGTTCCATCTGCTCGGGGTACGTCTTGTACTGTTGTGCCGTGACGGCCAGTGTGCCTGTCAGTAGTGCTAAGCCTATCAGCCTTTTCATGTTGGTGTCCTCCTTCTTATTATTTCTTAATCCTTAATTTTTAATTTCTTCAGCAGATACTGTGCCAGCGGGCTGTTGTTCTGGCGCAGCCCCTTGGCTACGCTCAGCGCGTTGGTCTTTGCACCGAGCAGCGAGGTGTGGGTGTGGTCGTGGTTGAAGTACTTCATGGCCTTCTCCTTCGAGCCGCACTTCTTGTCCAGGAAGTCGGCAGTCAGGTTGTGCACGTCGACGAACTCGACGCCCGTCTCCTCGGCCACCTCGCGGTACCACTTGCCGTACGTGTCGTTGCGGCGCTCTATCTTGCCACCAGGCCACTCGTTACGCGGCGTCAGCGAGACGAGGATGGGCGTGGCACCCTTCTCACGCACGTCCTGAATGAACTTCTTCAGGTACCAGCCGAACGAGAAGACTACCTCGTAGGAGCCTATCTGTGTGTTGGTCTTCAGCTTCTGGTCGATGATGTTCTGCTTCGACTTGTCCTCCTTGGCAGCCTTCATCTGGTAGACGTGGCACGTGTCCTTAGCCGTGGCAATGGCACCACGGTACTTGGGCTTGTCGATGGGGCTGATGTCGTTGTGGCCGAACTGTATCAGCACGAAGTCGCCGGGCTGCAGCGAGTTGTATACCTTGTCCCAGCGACCCTCGTTCAGGTACGACCGACAGCTGCGGCCAGCCATGGCGGCATTGACGATGTCGATCTTCGTCTCGTCGAACACGGTTTTGGCCACGGCGCCCCATCCCCACATGCCGTTCTCGTCGTTGTCGCTGTTCTTCACGGTGCTGTCGCCGGTGATGAAGACCACGGGCTTACCCTTCGTGCGCTTCAGCTCGTAGGTCGGTGGCAGCACGTTGCGCATCATGGCCTTCAGCGGAGCCAGTGCGGGGTTGTGGCTAGCCATCAGCCCCTCGGCAGCCGAGCGGGCGTTCATCATTGCACCGAAGCGGCTGGTGTGTATCTTGTCGAGGAAGAAGTGGTAGTCGGTCTTCCACTTGCCGTAGCTGTCCAGCTTGCGGGCAGAGATCTCGTTCAGGTCGACAAAGGGTACCCCCTCTTCGGCAGCCACCTGCATGAGCCACTGCGTGTGCGGCTTGCGCACCACCTTGCCCTGTTCGTCGTAGGCGTTGCGTGGTGTCAGCGACATCAGGATGGGGTTGCCTCCGCGTGCGCGTACATCATTTATATATTTACGCATATAGCCACCGTAGGTGTAGACGGTCTCCTGCTCGCCAGTCTCCTTGATAGTCACGTCGAGTGTGTCGCAGCCCACGCCGGGTATGCTGGCACGTGCACGGCCTGAGTCGTATGGGCCGTTGTCGTTATGACCTATCGAGATGATCACCCAGTCGCCCGGTCGGATGGCATCGCGGACGGGAGCCCACAGCTTGTTGTAGAACGTACGGCTCGACATGCCGCCCAGCGCCTGGTTCTCGACGGTGATGCGTGTCGGGTCGAAATACTCGTGGGCGTAGTAGCCCCATCCCCATTGTCCGTTGTTGCCATTGCCCAACGTGCCGGTACGCATCGTCGAGTTGCCTATGAGAAACAGCACCGGGTTCGTTCCCCTGCGGCTCGAACCTGGCACGGGCCGTGCCGTCATCGCCTTGGCTATACTGTCGGGCGTGTTGTCTATCACGCCGTTCACATCCTTCGGAGCTTCGGCCACCTGTGCCGCAGCTGCCAGTGCCCATACTGCCGTCAGGCAGCATATCAGTCTTTTCTTCATATTGCTTAGTTTGTAAGTAATCGTTTGTTTTCCGACGGCAAAGTTACGAAATAAAGCTGACATACGGAAGCGATTTTGGAAGATTAACGCAATTAGCCCCATAAATAAAGGCATTTCGAGGAAAATCGTGGAAAGTCCGAAAGATGCCACTACGCAAATCGAGGCAGATTGCGGAACGACTTAGGTCTCTTATTCGTAACCCGATTGGACTACGACCGAAATTTAAACTTTCTTAACGGACTACGCAAATCAAGGCATTTCTCGGCAGTTCGAACCGTTTTCACATTTCGCGTTTTTCTTTCCTAAATCTGCCGTGATTTGCGTAGCAATTTATTCCCAGAAAGGTATTACTTTTGCAGCCCGAATTTTAAAAAGGAATTAGAAGATGAGTAGAAGCACTTTTTCGGTATTGTTCTATGCGAACAAGAGTAAGGTAAAGAACGGCATCGTGCCAGTGATGGGCAGAATCACCATCAACGGAACACAAAGCCAGTTCAGTTGCAAGCGGAGCATCCCATTATCGTTGTGGGACGCGAAGGGCCGAACATGTTCGCTTGCAAAGCAAGAACCTGATACGCTATCAGGACACCTACGCAGAGCAGATGGCAGCATACGGACTACAGCGTGGCATCAAAGGCTCAGAGGCGCAACATATATCCACGCATGAGTATTATCGGAGCCTGATTGCACAAGGCGAGGACTTGCAGGCCAACATTTCGCAACTGCTGAAAGAACAGGAAAAGGCGAGAGAGGTGATAGCAGAGGCTGAACAGGCAAAGAAAGACCTTGCCCGCATCAAGTCTGCGATTAAGCGAGAGCAAAGACATGCTTGCATGGTCGTTGCCGAGTGTGAGCAGACTCGGCTGAAAGCCAAGGCAGAGGCAAAGACAGAGGAACTAAAGTCATCGACCTTGGTCGCTTGCCTAAGCAAGAACTCCGCTACGAAGACCGCCACCGCAGCCCTCAACGGCATCAATTCTCTCCTTGGTGGCAACAAAGTGAGCAGACTGGAGAAAGAGAATGACCAACTGCATAGGGAGGTTGAAGATTTGAATGACCAAATTGAAAGACTGCACATTGACATGCAGAAATCAAAAGACAATCACGCAAGGGAACTCAACCGCATCAATGAGCAACACCAGCAGGAGGTGAGCAACTTGAAGCGTCTCTTAAATAAGTCTTACAGATGGTTCCCGAGTTTCAAGCGGTTCCTCAACATGGAGTGTGAATGTCTGCAATGTGGCTTCAACGAGGTACAGACCGACCAACTACTGCACGGGCAGCGCATCAATTATAGCGGGTGGCTTCACTCCAATGAGTACAGACGCAAGGTTCTTGCCGATAATGTCGCGGCACAAGTGATAAGGGATGAAAAGCGGAACTTGTTCCTACATATCAACCAAACACCCATTGCTCAATGGTTTAAGGAGCAGTTTAGAATAGGGCAAAGTGAGTCACAAAGGAAGGGAATTAGGCGATAAACCTATCCCTATTTTGGACCAAACAGCAAAAATGCCATAACCGATATACATTTTTTTGTAAATCGGACTCTATTTTCGCAGAAAATTTGTAATTTTGCACCGTATTCTTCGGAGTACAAGACATATTGCTCAATAATCTCTCAATCACCACACGAGAAAGAGCAAACCTTCAATATTGGGACTGCAACCCAAACGGGCGCAGCATCCCCATATTTGAAGGTGGCTTGTGGTGAGCCGAGAGATGTATGGCGAATGTCTGCGCCTCTTGCGTTCAAAACAAGTAAAATAAGGAATTATGAAGAAGTTTATTGTTGTAATGCTGTTTTTTGTCTCAATGGCAGCAAGTGCTCAAAAAGACGTGACCAAGTTTCTTGGTATTCCCATCGACGGCCTGAAGCCTGCCATGATGCAGAAACTTAAAGCCAAGGGCTTCCAATATAACCAGCGACTTGATTGTCTTACTGGAGAGTTTAACGGTCATGATGTCAAGTTGAGCGTCGTGACAAACAACAATAAGGTTTGGCGTATTGTCTTACAGGATGCGATTGCACAGGACGAGGCCGGAATCAAAATCAGGTTTAACAAATTGGTGCAGCAATTCTTGAACAACAAGAAATACATGCCAGCCACTCTTTCAGACCCGACACTTTCTGACAGCGAGGATATATCATACGAAATGCTTGTCCACAAAAAACGCTATGAGGCAGCATTCTATCAACTGCCGACACAAATAGACACGTTGGAAATGCAGACTGCTTTAAGGGCAAAACTGCTTGAAAAATATTCTGAGGAGCAACTTGCGAATCCGACAGAGGAACAGCAGGCTGACATCAAATATGAGGCAACGATGTATATGCTTGACCTTTATTCCAAGCGTTCTGTCTGGTTTATGATTGACGAGCAATATGGGCAGTACCGCATACTGATGTACTATGATAATGAATTTAATCATTCGGACGGCGAAGATTTATAGCATAAGAAGATGAGAAAGTTTCTGATTTTCGCATTATATACTTTGTCCTGTTCTGTTCAGGCACAGGAATTTCTTGTAGCAGAGAATGACACAACCGTGCTGACAGAGTACAACGACGGTCGGCTATGGGCTTATAGGCATATAGGCGATTTCGTTGTGGGAATGGCTAACTATGTGGATAAAGATGACTACGGAAAGAATTATCAGATATTGATATTCATTAAAAACCTCGGTGAGACATCAGCCCTATTCGACCCTTCTTTGGTAACGTCAATGCTGGAAAACAAGTATGGCGAGACAGTAGAAATGAAGGTCTATACTTACGAGCGATATATGAAGAAGGTCAAGACCCAGCAGGCTTGGGCAATGGCTTTGACGGGATTTGCGGCAGGCATGAATGCGGGAGCGGCTGGCTATCAGACCACATACACCACAACTTACGGAGCAGGGCGTATGCCATATACACAAGTTCATACGACCTACAATTATGCTGCGGCTTCTGCTGCCAATATGGCTGCAACCACTCAGATGATGACACTTAGCAAGATGATGTCTGATGACAAGAAAACGATTTCGCAGGGCTATCTGAAATTGACCACTGTACACCCAGATGAAGGCATCATTGGCTATATGAATATAAAGCACCGCAAGGGGGGGCGTATGACCGTTAATATACCCATCGAAGGTCAGGTGTTTTCCTTTGATTGGGACGTAGCGAAGAAGAAAAAAAAATAAAGTTCTATGCCAAAATGACAACCTTTCGGTTATGGAACGATGTTTGTAATATGATTTACAAACGACTAACCGAATGAATAGGAAACTTATATCAGAACGAAATCCGCAAGGAGTAGAATATCCAGAGGCAGTAACAGCTGATGGAAGTCTGGTCAGTGCAATAGATTTAGAAAAGGGAAGTGAAGGCTGGGAAGAAATGAAATTCTATTTTCCTGGTTGTGAGGGCGATGATGAAGAAGAAATGCTGTTTATACAACGGAAACACAAAAACGGTGTGACAAAGTTCTTTCGCCATCGGCCAGGCTACTTGGGTGACAGAAATGAGCCAGACCGCTACTTACACAACTATGCCGAATTGAGAATTAAACAGAGATTTGACGAAAGCCTTTCGAGCGGCGAGTTTCCTGTTCAATATTATATCGTTGAGAAATGCCCTGATAGTTCAACTTGCAAATTGAAGTCAAACCTCAAATGCAAGGGCGAACCGAAACCAGTGTTAAAGACGCTGAATCTCAGAAAACTATACGATACCTGTAGCATAGAAAAAGGAGCTGATAAATATATTGCCGACCTCTTATTGACAAACAGCCAAGATGAGACAGTTAAGCCGATGTTTTTGGAGGTATTTGTCACGCACAAATGCACGGAAGAAAAGATAGCTTCGGGCTATCCAATTATCGAGATAAAAATCATTCAAAAGGAAGATGCCGACAATGCGATTGTAGAGAATGCTGGCGAAATCGTGGACGAATATCTTTTTATGCAGAGCGAGAATAAGAATGCCCTCCCGCCGATAGTTTTCTATGGATTCAAGCGTGATGTCCCTTTCAATAGTTATGTGAACTTTGGAAACTTCTTGCTGACGAAGAAAGACAATGAATTGGTTGCCGATTGCAGAGTGATTGTTTGTAAGGAAGTAGATGGATTTGCCCCAGAAAACAGAGCCTTTAGCCTTTCTGTGCCTTGGGATGAGATAAAGGACATAGACATTTACGAAATGGGAATGGCTAAAGCGCTGTCGATTGGGCTGAAAGTCAGGGACTGCTCTTTATGTGCTCGGTACAAGATACCTTCTTGGCAAAGCAATCGCATAGATAGTCGCTCGTGTCGGCTCGTTAATGTCGTTTGGAACTATAAAGATAATCAAGGGCATGAAAAGAAAATTCAAAATCCTTATGTCTGTTGGATGCCTTATAGATGTAATGGATTTGACAAGTCGAAACAGGCTGCTGGCTGTAGAACATATTCATTAGATAGGCATCGAATACAGAATTTAGTTCGCTCATTAGAAAAGACCAACAAACAACTTTGGGTGGATGAATCAATACTTCCTCCGAAGCCAAAATTCATTGAAAGGTCAAGGCCGGTAGAGAAAGTAGAAGCAACTCCTTTGAAGACCAATCCCAAGACATATGAACAAGGCCGCAAATTGCTGCCCCCACAAGAATGTTTCGCCTGTCCTATCTATCGTCCACAGTGCGGCCATTGTCTCGGTGCCGAAATGAAAGATGGTCGGCGATATGTTGTTTGTGATTATCAGAGGCCGAAATAATTAGTATTGAAAGTTGGGGTAATTACTTTAATAGATTCCTATGGGTATTCCCCTCTAATACTTGCATCTGCTGAATAGCAATCTGGTTCAATTTTATGAGCCTTTCACCCTGTGGAACTCCATCATTGATAAGCACGGCATTTATATTCTCCATATTAGACAGGCATATCAGTTCATTTATAGTGGCATAGTCACGGATATTGCCTTTTAGGTCGGGATTCACTTCTCGCCATTGCTTGGCGGTCATCCCAAACATGGCCACGTTAAGCACATCTGCCTCTTCTGCATAGATGATACTGGCTTGTGCTGGGGTGATTTCCTCTGGAATCAAGTGGCTCTTGATGGCATCCGTATGAATGCGGTAGTTAATTTTTGAGAGCTCTCTTTTAGCAGTCCATCCCAATAATTCCTGTTCCTTGGCTTTTAGGCGTTGGAACTCCATGACAAGGTAAAGGCGGAACTCAACGGAAATCCATGATGCGAACTCGAAGGCTATATCAGTTTGGGCAAAAGTTCCTCCATAGCGTCCCGCTTGCG
>CAMJWJ010000002.1 GCA_946409435.1 uncultured Prevotella sp.
TGCAATCCCATACCTTTAGGTGTGGGAAGTGTGGGAAGTGTGGGTTAAAAAGTACGATTAGCAATATATACGCACGCGCGTAGTACCGAAGACACCGACTTGCGGAATTGGAATTGCTCATTATAAAGCATCATCTTCCGGACGCTCCAGATGACGACGCTTGACATCGGGTATGTGCCTGCGCTTGCGCAGCCATGCTTCCTTGCGGGCCTCGTAGTCCTCGTAATGTTTTTCTAAATAGTTGTCAGCCATGAGCAGACCAAGTGCGGGTTATTATTCGTTCTTGTTGTAAATGATGCTGATGCGTATGTCGCTATGCTTGCCGTCAGTTGTGCGACCCCTGACGAGTCGAACACTATTGACGTTCATTTCATTAGCTATGCTTACAACAGTCGATGCCGAGGCGGATGAAGACGTTGCGGCCATGGTTGTCTCAACGGGTACGAGAACGGCCTTGTTCCAGTTCTCCGACACCCCCTTGTTCTTGTACATCGCATTAACCAGATGGGCTATGTTACTGAATGTATAGGTCTTCATGATGGAGTTGTAGGAAGCGATGTACGTCAGAATGTTGTCCGTCAGGTCCCGGTTCATAAAGAACTTGCCAAGACTGTCTTTCTGTATGAGCAACAGGTTCTCGGGCTCCTCCAGCATGTCGTCGGTCAACTGGCTATTATCGTTCAAACGGGTGAATACGACCTCGGCCAGCGTGATGGAATCCTTTTCGTGGCCCTGCTTAATGTCGTCGACGGGCAATTCCACTTCTGTGAAGATACCGGCAGGCGTCTTCAGATAAGTAAATGTGGTGTCTTTTTCTGCTAAATCACGAATGCTGGCAGGGTCGTTGGAGATGTGCGTGGTCTGCATCACCTCTGGCGTTGAGTTAAACGTTTTAGTTCCTTCGTTTTTCTCTCCATCTAATTCGTAAGTATAGTCAATGTTCAGCTGGGTACGATAAATCTCAGACATGACACCCAGCCCGTCGGCAGTCTTAAAGTAAAAGCCCGGACAAACTTTGCGGACAAAGGTCTGATAGTTCTTGAAGTATTCTGGATGCTCGTAGTACTGCTTCATAACGTATGTGCCATAATTGCTGTAGCGGCGGCCTTCCTTGTCAATGTACACCTTGTTGAGGGGTATGTGAATGCACTGGTAGTAGGAATTCGACTGTTGCTTCTTGCGCAAGCTATCGCTCAGGGTCAAGTCGCTCATGCTGTACATAACGTTCTCGTTGATGCTGTTGGCATCAGAGCGCAGATAGCCTTCTTGCTCCGGATCGAAGTCAGAGTAATAGGTGCGCGACTCACCGATAGGCTTGGCGAGTTCATGGACGTTCAGTTTCATGGCTGCCAGCGAGTCGCCTTGGAAGGAATTGACAAACACAGATAGGTAGCATGAGTCGGCCACAATGCCGAGGGAGTCTTTGTTGGCAATATAGTCCTCGTTTGCAAAAACGTATGCGGCCTCATTCTCCAGCAACGAAAATGCCGTGGTGTAGTCGCTGGTAATGTATGAACCTGTCTCGGGATCCTTGATGCGGCCCAGGTATGTGTACATGCTGCGCGAGATAACGCTTCCTGCCAGCACGGACTTTGTCTTTACATCGAAGGTGTCGGTCTCGATTGAAAATCTGTCAACGTCGGCAGTTAGCGAATTTCCTGTCAAGTATGTCTGGTCATCACATGAAGAGATTGCAATCGTCATCATTGCAATCCCTGTCAGCAGTATCTTTCTCATCTTTGATTCTCGGTTCTGTTGTTTATGTATGGAAATACTGTTCTTATATCTTTTTATATCTTTTCGTAGAAATCCTCGTAGGCATCGTGGAAGTCTTCGCCAGGCCAGGCGAGGGTAGGGGTGTTACTCTCGGCAGCATACTGCATCAGCGTGCTGCTAACGTCCTTGCTGGCGGCTATCACGCCGTCGCTATAATCAATGGCCAGTTTACCAAGTTCTTCGAAGTCGAAGTCGTCTTGATACTTGCCCAGCAGCGAGGCCTTTGCGTCACGGAACTCCACACAATTCTTGAAATTGGTGCCCAACGTGCTATTCATGGAATTAGGGAACAACGATGTGACAACCTTCGTGTTGGCAAACGACGGTTCCTCACGGTAGGCTGTCTTGATATATATAGGCACCACAGCCCCCATCCATCCCTGGACATGGATGATGTCGGGCACCCAACGCAGTTTCTTAACGGTCTCAAGCACGCCACGGGCAAAGAAGATGGCACGCTCACCGTTGTCGGCATAGTCATTGCCATCGGTATCCTTTGTCATCTGGCGCTTGGCGAAGTAGTCGTCATTGTCGATGAAATAGACCTGTATGCGCGTCTGGACAATAGTAGCCACCTTGATAATCAATGGGTGATCAGTATCGTCAATGATAAGATTCATCCCCGAGAGCCTGATGACCTCATGCAGCTGTCCACGACGCTCGTTGATGGTACCCCACTTAGGCATGAACGTCCTAATCTCATGTCCTCCGTCGAGCATCGCCTGTGGAAGAGCCTTACCCATGATCGCCAATTCGCTGTCGGGAACATAGGGAACTATCTCTTGATTGATGAATAATATCTTCTTTGCCATACTACGGGTAATTTAAAAAATACTTTGCAAAGGTAATAAAATTAATTCACAAAACCGCCAAAACGTGTATATTTTTGATTTTTTCGATGCTTTTTTGGCATATTTTTACGAAAATTTTTCCTTATTTCATAAAAATGTTGTTATTTTGCACATTCAATACGGAACATATCATTTTCAGAAAGTAAAAACAACAAGATTGATGATTAAGGTTTATAAGAAGATTGCAGATTTGCAGAACCAGCTGTTTGACGGTCGCAAACAAGGTCTTGAGATAGGACTTGTACCCACGATGGGGGCCCTTCACGAGGGTCATGCGTCGCTTGTCAGCCGAAGTGTGGTTGAGAACGAGATTACTGTGGTGTCGGTTTTTGTAAACCCTACCCAGTTTAACGATAAAAACGACCTGAAAAATTACCCCCGCACATTGGATGCCGACTGCGAACTGCTGGAGAAAACGTTTCAAGAAGCAATAGCAAAAGGTCAGGCGAAAGGTCAGGAGCTACTCGTGCTCGCTCCTGAAGTAGGGGAGATGTACCCTACGCCAGACACTCGCCATTTTGAGTATCCACCTGTAACTACGGTTATGGAAGGAAGCCATCGCCCAGGCCATTTCAACGGAGTATGCCAGGTTGTCAGTCGATTATTCTATATTGTACGCCCAAAACGTGCGTATTTTGGCGAAAAAGACTGGCAGCAGATTGCCGTTATAAAGGCGATGGTACGTCACTTGCAAATTGTAGTCGATATTGTTGAGTGCGACATTGTTCGCGATGCAGACGGACTGGCCCTAAGCTCCCGCAATACGCTACTGACCCCTGAAGAGCGAGCTATTGCTCCTGCTATCTATAAGTCGTTGAAAGACAGCGTGGAATATGCTCATTCACATACCGTAAAGGAAACCCATGATCAGGTGGTAGCTGAAATTAATGCCGTCGACGGACTCGAAGTAGAATATTTCTCGATAGTTGACGGCAATAGCCTCCAGGACGTTTCCAATTGGGAGGATTCTCCGTATATCGTTGGCTGCATTACCGTCTATTGCGGAAAAACACCTATACGACTTATTGACCATATTAAATATAAAAATTAAGAAATTCGCTTTAAATTCCTATATATCATGATGATAGAAGTACTGAAGTCAAAACTCCATTGCGTAACAGTCACAGAGGCTAATCTCAACTATATGGGCAGTATAACCATAGATGAAGACCTGATGGATGCTGCCAATCTTATAGCTGGTGAAAAAGTCCAGGTGCTTGACAACAATAATGGAGAACGCTTTGAGACCTACGTTATCAAAGGTGAACGAGCATCAGGCAGCATCTGTCTGAATGGTGCTGCAGCACGACGAGTTCAGGTTGGAGATGTTTGCATCATCATTTCCTATGCGCTCATGGATTTTGAAGAGGCAAAATCTTTTAAGCCGACGATTGTTTTTCCTGCCGAAGGGAACCGAATCGTTTAATCCGTTTCTTTTAATCTTTTTATCATTTTTGTTATTTTAACCACACTTCAATTGCGAGATTATTATATTCAACCAAATTATTAAACAATCGCCATTATGATAAATAAAACAAATATAATGCTCTCTCGCTTTTGAGACACAAAAGAAATCGTCTGTTTCCAGCAAATTGTCAGAATCTGGAAACAGACGATTACAATATCAGGCATTAGGATAAGAAACTTATAGTTCAGGCTTCATGTTGGTATAGACAGTCTGTACATCATCGAAGTCTTCAAGTTTCTCAATCATCTTGTCAATAGTTTCACGCTCCTCCGGAGTGACGTCTTTCAGGTCGTTGGGTATGCGAGTAAACTCCGCACCCGTCACTTCAAAACCGTTTTCCTCAAGATGCTTCTGAATAGCAGCAAACGACTGAGGATCGCCATAGATGGTGATGCTCTCCTCCTCCTCGTCCTCGTCGTACTCGTCTTCAACACCATAATCAATAAGGTCGAGAATCAGTTCGTCCATGTCTAACCCATCCTTCTTCTTGAAAGTGAAAACTGCCTTGTGGTCAAACAGGAACGAGAGCGAACCCTGCGTTCCGAGGTTTCCGTTAAACTTATTGAACACGGAACGTACGTCGCCTACAGTACGCGTGGTGTTGTCGGTCAGCGTGTCGACAAAGATGGCTACGCCATGAGGACCATATCCCTCATACGTCACTTCCTTATAGTCGCTCTGATCCTTGCCCATAGCGTTCTTGATGGCACGTTCGATGTTGTCCTTCGGCATGTTCTCACGCTTGGCATTGGCAATACATGCACGTAGCGCAGGGTTCATGTCGGGTTCAGGACCACCAGCTTTCACAGCGATGGCAATCTGCTTGCCAATCTTGGTGAATGTCTTGGCCATGTGGCCCCATCTCTTCAGCTTCGTAGCTTTGCGGTATTCAAATGCTCTTCCCATAATGTTTATTTACGAATTACTTGTTTACGATTTACGATTTTGTTTTCTTAGCTCGGCGAATCACTTGTTGGCGGTTTTGTTCACCTTAGCTCGGCACCCAATTTCTGCTTCAGATTACCAATGAGCTTGTTCATGATAGCCTCAATCTGCTTGTCACCCATCGTCTTTTCGGGATCTTGCAGAATGAAATTCACGGCATAAGACTTCTTGCCTGCCGGCAGTTTGTCGCCCTCGTAGACATCAAACAACTCAACTTTCTTGAGCAGTTTGCGCTCTGTCTGGCGGGCTATCTCCTCAATCTGGCGGAACTCGACGGACTGGTCGATAAGCAGGGCGAGGTCACGGCTAACTGATGGGAACTTGGGTATCTCGGTGAACTCTACCTTCTGCTTGCGAATGACCTTCATCAGCTGTGTCCAGTTGAGTTCTGCATAATAGACAGGTGTGTCGATGTCGAACTGTTTCTGTAGTTTCTTGGTCAGCACACCCATTTCAATAAGTTGCTTTCCACCGCGGTTCTCCAGCGTCAGTCCTGCCACATACCACGGGTTCTCACTCTTCTTGCGTACAAGCATACCTGGTTGAACACCGACACGTGCCAGAATGTTCTGGACGTTAGCATCGAGTTCAGCGAATACCGTTTCTTCGTCAGCATGTGCCCACGAGCCTTCCACGCGTTTGCCCGTCATCCAAAGGGCAAGGTGATATTGCTCCTTATAGGCTTGCATGGGGTCGTCGTTGTTCTGTTTTTCGGGTGTGAATTGGTAGACGTTGCCAAACTCGAAGAAACGGCAGTTGGCATTCTTACGCTTTACGTTGTGCTCAATACTTTCCAGACCGCCATAAAGCAAGGTGCCACGCATCACGTTGAGGTCGCTACTGAGTGGGTTCATAATTTTGACAATATTCTGTGTATCATCATAGTATGCCGATTTGCTCAATGAGTTGTTCAGTATCTCGTTAAAACCTGCACCAACCAACTGCTCGCTGACGAGATTTGCCAATTTGTGTTTCTGGTCTTCGTCGCCCTTGATAACAAGGCTCGACTTCAACTGTGTGGGTATCTCCACATTATTATATCCATATATGCGAAGGATATCCTCCACGACATCGCAGGGACGCTGGACGTCTACGCGGTATGCAGGGACTTCAATGCGCATTCCATCGGCGTTCTCGCTGAGGACCTTCATTTCCAGCGACTCACAGATGCTCTTAATCGTCTCTGCAGGTATTTCCTTGCCAACAAGTTGATGAACGTAGCTGTACTGCAGGTCCACCACTGCATTTGCAATAGGCTCAGGATAGACATCCTTAATGTCCATCGACACCTTTCCGCCGGCTAACTCCTTACAGAGCTGTGCAGCATATTTCAAGGCCTCGACAGTGCCGTTGGGGTCAACGCCACGCTCAAAGCGGAACGAAGCATCAGTAGACAGTCCGTGACGGCGTGCCGACTTTCTAATCCAAGTAGGATGGAAGTAGGCCGACTCCAGCACCACGTTTCGCGTCGTTTCATAGGTACCACTACCCTTTCCTCCAAATACGCCGGCAATACACATGGGGTCTTCTGCGTTGCATATGGCAAGATCACGGTCTGAGAGTTTGTGCTCTACGCCATCCAGCGTCTGGAACGGAGTACCGTCAGGCATAGTACGCACTACAATCTTATGGCCCTTTACCATATCGGCATCGAAGGTGTGCAGGGGCTGTCCTAAAGCCATCATTACATAGTTGGTGATGTCAACGATATTGTTGATAGGACGAAGTCCGATGGTGGTCAGCTTATTCTTCAGCCAGTCGGGCGACTCCTTCACCTCGCAACCGGAAATACTGACACATGCATAGCGCTTGCACGCTTCCGTATTCTCTATAACGACATCAATAGGTAGATCGTGGTTGTCAACAACAAAGCAATCATCAACAGCCTTACCGTTGACTGTAGGCCTATGAAGCGCCGTCTGGTACCCGTTCTGCTTTAGCCAGGCATAAAGGTCACGTGCCACGCCCCAATGCGATAGTGCATCGGCACGATTTGCCGTAATGTCAACTTCAATAAGCCAGTCACTCTCCAGATGGTAGTATTCTGCGGCAGGAGTACCCACCACGGCATCGTCTGGCAACACTATAATACCTGCATGCGACGTACCGATGCCTATCTCGTCCTCGGCACAGATCATGCCCAAAGACTCGATGCCCCTAAGCTTAGACTTCTTAATCTGAAACTCTTTGTCACCGTCGTAAAGCACACAGCCCAAGTCGGCAACAATGACTTTCTGTCCAGCAGCCACGTTGGGAGCGCCACAAACTATTTGCTGAGGCTCGTCCTTGCCTAAGTCAACCGTGGTTACGTGCAGGTGGTCAGAGTCGGGGTGCATTTCGCAGGTCAGCACCTTGCCGACGTAAAGTCCCTTCAATCCACCTTTGATACTTTGAACTTCCTCAAGTGCGTCAACCTCAAGACCTGTTGATGTCAGCGCATCACACACCTGCTGAGGTGTGAGGTCGAAATCGACATACTCCTTAAGCCATTTATACGATATATTCATTGCGCAATAATAGTTATTTCTGAAAATCCGTGCAAAGGTACAAAATAATGATGAATCTGCAAAGTATTTAACTGTTTTTTGTTTCACAGAATCGATTAGCGCGAATATTTGGCTGGTTAAGATTTTTCTTCGCTATAATATTTGGATGGTAAAGATATTTTCCTTACCTTTGCAATCAAACTATTTAAAACTAAGCATCATCAGATAGAACAAGAATATGAGAAAACTACTGACATTGCTGTGCTGCATAGCAGCAAGCCATTCATTTGCAGGCGAAATATTGGTACGTGAAGGCGGCAGTCTTCACGAAGCGCTCCGTCAAGCCCGTGAGTGGCGGCGCACAAACGACCCTCGCTGCGTGGGCGGCATCACCATCACCCTCCAGGAAGGCCGTTACTATATGAGCGAACCATTGTTCCTACGTCCTGAGGACAGCGGCACGAAGGAGTCGCCGCTCATCATCCGCGGTAGCGGCACGCTCAAGAGCGTCATCTGTGGCGATGCCCGACAACGTCACACCCAGTTGTGGCCGTTAAAAGAACAAGGCGACAGCCTTCCGAAGAAAAGACATGACGACGGTCTTCCGAAAGGAGGCATGGAGCGCATGATAGACTTCAACACCACCGACAGAACTATCACCATCCCCACTCCCCCCGACTCTATTCTTCGAGATTTCGTCTCGAAGAAGACTCCGCTTGAAATGGTGGTACACCAGCGTTGGGCCATCGCCATCCTGCGTGTGAAAGAGATGAAAGTGGAGGGCGACAAGACGGTGGTATCGTTCATGGAACCCGAGAGCCGTCTGGAGTTTGAGCACCCCTGGCCACAGCCAGTCATCGGAGGCGAGAAGGGCAACAGCTCTTTCCTGCTGCGCACGACGGAGCAGCGCGACGGCATTGAGCAGTTGGTCATCGTCGACGGCGCCAACTATGTACGTTTTGAAGGCATAACCTTCAAACATACTTGCTGGAACCGTCCCTTGCACAAAGGGCACGTTACCCTACAGGGCGGTTTTCCTCTCGTTGATGCCTACAAACTGGCGGTCCCAGGTTTGCCCTGGGACAAAGACCTTGAAAACCAAGCCTGGGTAGAGCGCCCTGTGAGTGCTGTCACCGTGCGCAATGCCCATCACGTTGACTTCCACTCGGTGCTGTTCGAGAATCTGGCTGCCACGGCCTTGGACTTTGTCGATAACGTCAGCGATTGTGTAGTACAGAAATGTACCTTCGGCAACATTGGCGGCACGGCTATCATGGGAGGTTCTTTTGCAGAAAGCCCCCACGAAGTACACCGTCCCTACACCGACCTGGCCAAGCGCTGTCAACGACTGACCATCAAGGAAAACTTCGTTGTCGACGTTGCTAATGAGGACTGGGGAGCCGTGGGCATTGCATTGGGCTATGTACGCCACTGCACCATCAGCAAGAACCACGTGTTTTTCCTCAGCTACTCGGGCATCTGCGTCGGTTGGGGTTGGACACCCCTCAACACGGGTATGGAGAACAACCGCATCGAGGGTAACAATGTCTACAACTATGCCCGTCAGCTCTACGACGCCGGCGGCATCTATACGCTCAGCAACCAGCCTGGTTCCGTGATTAGCGGCAACAAGATCTCACGTCCCTACCCTGCCCCCTATGCTACCAACGACCGCGGTTTCTGCATCTATCTGGATGCCCGCACCGACGGTTTTACTATCGAGAACAATTACACCGGCGACATCGCCCCCGGGATTGCCGGTCGTCCTCTCACTAACCAACGGCCCATACGTCGTGACGAGATTGGCGACAACCACCCCGGTCCAAATATCATCTTTAAGCAATGAAGCAAACCAACTACCACCTCTTTGACTTCATGGACTTTGACCCGTCATTGCAGCGGGAAGAAGCCCTATGGAAGGCATACGAACCTAAAAACATAGAGGAACGCAACGGGGACATCGTGGTCACCATACCCTTCCAGCGCCAGCTTCGCCAGGCGGACATGGCTCCAGACAAGACGGCCGAACAGCAGTCGTACGAACTCATTATCCGAGCCTATGAGCCAAACATCGTGAGACTTTTCGTTGCCATGAATGGCGACAAGATGACCGACAACAGCGAGATGCTGATGATGTCCCCCGCGGTGAGGCCCATCGCGCTCCACTATGCTGACGGCGACATTATTACGGAGAACGGGCTGAAGATTGCTGCCATCGACCTCAACGCGCCACGCCTCGAAAAGTGGAGCGACTTGCTGCCCCCGCCACAGCCGGCACCAAGGATTACCCTCTACCCCGACGGTGACGCCAACAAGGCCGTAACACTCAGCGACGACCATTTCTCGCCGCCCCGCTACGATGCCCTGCCGATAGGATTCGTCAGTTGTCGTACTACCACACAGGGCGAGGATACGGCTCACGAGGAGGATGCCTTGACACACAACGAACGGGCTACCATCAGCTTCACGTGCGAGCCTGACGAGTGTTTTGCCGGGACTGGTGAGCGATTCCGCAAGATGGACCTCAGCGGGCAGACGTTCCAACTGAAGAACCAAGACGGCCAAGGCGTCAACAACCGCCGCTGCTACAAGAACATCCCGTTCTATCTGTCGAGCCGCATGTACGGCTGTTTCTTTCACACCAGCGACTACTGTAAACTGTCGTTAGCCGACCACTCCACCCGTAGCGTGCAATTCCTCAACGACGAGGCCGTGCTGGACGTGTTTCTCATCGGAGGCAAGACACCTGAGGCTATTCTGCACAGCTACCGCATGCTGACAGGTTTCCCGCCTATGCTGCCCTTGTGGTCGTTTGGAATATGGATGAGCCGCATGACTTATTTTTCAGCCGACGAGGTGAACGACATTTGCGACCGTCTGCGCCACGAGCACTACCCCTGCGACGTCATCCATTTGGATACCGGCTGGTTCCGTACCGACTGGCTATGCGAATGGCGCTTCAATCCCGAGCGTTTCCCCGATCCAGAGGGTTTTATCCGCCAGCTGGCAGACAAGGGTTTCAAGGTGTCGCTGTGGCAGTTGCCCTACGTGGCCGAGGGTGCCGAACAGTTGGGTGAGGCCGTAGCCAACAAGTATATCAGCCAGCCCACCAAGGCCGACGACGCCACAGCCGCCGGAGCCTCTAACTTCTCGGCACTCGACTATGCCGGCACCATCGACTTCACTTACGACAAGGCCACCGAATGGTATAAGAACACCCTTCTTAAACCACTATTGCAGATGGGCGTAAAGTGCATCAAGACCGACTTCGGCGAAAACATCCACATGGACCACCGTTACCATGCAAAGACTGCCGAGCGGTTGAACAACATCTACTCCCTACTCTACCAGCGGGCTGCCTACGAGGTGACACAAGAGGTGACGGGCGACGGTATCGTATGGGCACGCTCTGCCTGGGCGGGATGCCAGCGATACCCACTCCACTGGGGCGGCGATTCAGAGTCGTCGTGGGCAGGCATGGCTGGCTCGCTGAAGGGCGGGCTGCACTTCGGTCTCTCCGGCTTTGCGTTCTGGAGCCACGACGTACCTGGATTCCATTCCACCCCCGACTTCATGAACTCTCCCGTTGACGGGGATGTCTACGTACGGTGGACGCAGTTCGGTGTCTTCTCCTCCCACATCCGCTATCACGGCACCTGTAAGCGCGAGCCGTGGCACTATCCTGCCATAGCCCCCATCATCAAACGCTGGTGGAGGCTGCGCTATGCCCTCATACCCTATATCGTCGAGCAGTCCGAACTATGTACCAGAACGGGATACCCCATGATTCGTGCCCTGCTGTTCCATCATCCCGACGACCGTCAGGCATGGCACATCGACGACGAGTACTACTTCGGTTCCGAGTTCCTGGTCGCACCAGTCATGAACAGCCTGGGATGCCGCGACATCTACCTGCCCGACGGTCTCTGGGTCAACTTCTTCACTGGCGAGCGCTTGACAGGTGGCCGCTGGTACTATGGCGTCAGCGTCCCACTCGACGAGATGCCCGTCTTCGTACGCCCCGGAGCGTTGATAAAGCTCTATCCCGACGATGTCGACTCCACCGACGACATGGATATGAGCAAAGCAATCACTATCGAAATAACAAAAGATTATAAAGGTATAGAAAATGGAAAGTCACTACATGCAAGGCCTTGACTGGCTCATTTTAGCAATCTATTTCGCCATACTCATCGTGATTGGAGTGTGGGCGAGCACCAGACGTAAGAGGGGCAGCGCCCTCTTTCTTGCCGAGCATTCCCTACGGTGGCATCACATAGGATTCTCCATGTGGGGGACAAATGTCGGACCGTCAATGCTCATCGCCTCGGCATCGGCAGGATTTACCACAGGCATCGTGTCAGGCAACTATGCCTGGTATGCCTTCGTATTCATCGCGCTGTTAGCATTCGTCTTTGCGCCACGTTATCTTGGTGCCAAGGTCCATACGCTGCCCGAGTTCATGGGGTTACGTTTCGGGCAGTCTACACGCAACATTCTGGCGTGGTACACCATCGTAACGATTGTCATCTCCTGGCTGGCCCTGACACTCTTTGCCGGCGGCATACTCATCCGCCAGGTGTTCGATATACCGATGTGGATGTCGGCATTGGTACTGCTCATCATCAGCGCCTTCTTCACCATGCTTGGCGGACTGAAAGCCGTTGCCTATACCAACGTCTACCAGATGATACTGCTCATCGTGGTGTCGCTCGTACTGGTCGTTGTAGGCCTCGACCGCGTGGGTGGCATACAGGCGCTGGTCGACAAGGTGCCTGCCGACTATTGGGTCATGTTCAAGCCTAACAGCGACGAGGCATTCCCCTGGCTGCCCATCATCCTGGGTTATCCCGTCATGGGCGTCTGGTTCTGGTGTACCGACCAGAGCATGGTTCAGCCCGTGCTGGCGGCCAAGGATCTGCGCGAGGGCCAGCTTGGCACCAACTTCACCGGGTGGCTAAAGATACTCGACGTGGCACTCTACATCCTGCCTGGCATCATCTGCTTTGCACTCTTCGGCGACACGCTGGAGAATCCCGACGAGGCCTACCTGACCATGGTCGAGAACCTCTTCCCCGTTGGCATGGTAGGACTGGTGTTCGCCGTGCTGACCGCCTGTCTCGTCAGCACCATCGGCTCGGCACTCAACGCCCTCTCCACCGTCTTCACTATGGACATCTACGTGAAGCATTTCTGCCCTGATGCCTCGCAGCGTCGCATCAACTACGTAGGGCGGTTAGTAACCGTCATCGGAGCCGCCGTGGCCATCGTGCTGACCGTAGCCATCGACAGCATCAAGGGTCTGAACCTGTTCAACGTGTTCCAGAGCGTGCTCAGTTTCATTGCTCCGCCGATGGCTGCCGTATTCCTGCTGGGCATCTTCTGGAGCCGCACCACACGGCGAGCAGCCAATTTCGCACTCACCATCGGCACCGTGTTCTGCCTCGCGGTCGGCGTGCTCTACCTCTGGCCCCCTGAGTGGCTTTCCTTCCCCTGGCCCCACTTCATGCTGTTGTCCTTCGAGTTGTTCGTCGTGCTGGTCATCTCGATGATCGCCATCTCACTGACCGATACCGACAAGACTGTCTACACCATTCCGGCACCCGTCCGCGAAGGCTTCTCGAAGCTGGCCATCAGCCTGTGGATAGCGTTAGCCCTTGTGATGGTTTCGCTCTACATCTACTTCAACTAAAAAAATGCACAACATATCCGCCCCGATGTGTTCTTTTATCGACAAAGTACACAACGGTGGCTTTTCTGTTGTTCACTCTGCAAAGACCTTACAATCTTACAACCTTACAATCTTACATAAGGCACATATAATGATAAAGATGGAGGCTACGGGTAGTATTATTGTTAATATATTATAATATATAATAAATAATATATATTATATAATAATAGGTAAGTATCAACTACCTCTCTACAATCAACATAGTACCTTATGTAAGATTGTAAGATTGTAAGAATGTAAGATTATCATTATTGCAATTACTCATTACGCTGTTTGTGCTACTAGCGCAGTAACGGCATTTACCCTGAGAGTAAATTCAGCCAGAAGCCAAAGTGCACAGCAGGATCTACCCTACTGTGCACTTTTATGATTGTTGATGATGGTACTGATGTCTTCCGTTGGTCAGATGACCTCGATGCCCTGTTCCTCGCAGAGCTTCAGACTCATCTCCTTGAGCTTGAATTTCTGGATTTTACCCGAACCCGTCAGGGGGAACTGATCGATGAAGAACACGTACTTTGGAATCTTGTAGCGGGCTATCTTGCCACGACAGAACAGCTGCACGTCCTCGGCTGTCATCTTGGCACCCTCCTCAAGAATGATGAAAGCGCCGACGGCCTCGCCGTACTTCTTGGAAGGGACGGCAGCAACCTGCACGTCGCGTATGCCTGGCATGTGGTAGAGGAACTCCTCGATTTCGCGCGGATAGATGTTCTCGCCGCCACGGATGATCATGTCCTTGATGCGACCGGTGATGCGGTAGAAGCCTTGCTCGTCCTTGATGCCCAGGTCGCCGGAATGGAGGAAACCGTTCTTGTCAATCACCTCGGCGGTTGCTTCGGGGTTCTTGTAGTAGCCCTTCATCACGTTGAATCCCTTGCAGCACATCTCGCCCTGAACGCCGGCAGGACACTCCTTGCCAGTCTCGGGGTCAAGCACCTTCACCTCGACATAGGGGAAGTCGCGGCCGACGGTAGTACAGCGCTGCTCGAACGTGTCGTTCAGACAGGTCTGCGTCATGCCGGGCGACGACTCTGTCAGTCCGTAGACGCTGGTAATTGTCAGGTACATCTTCTCGGACACCTGCTTCATCAGTTCCACAGGACACAGTGATCCGGCCATGATGCCCGTGCGCAGGCAGGTAAGGTCGAACATCGAGAACATGGGGTGGTTCAGCTCGGCAATGAACATGGTGGGCACGCCATAGACGGCGGTACACCGCTCTTTGTGGATGGAGGCCAGCACGACCAAGGGGTCGAACTTCTCGACCATCACCTCGGTACAGCCGTGCGTCAGGCAGTTCATGGTGGCCAGCACGACACCGAAGCAATGGAACAGGGGCACGCAGACGCACAACTTGTCGTCCTGGGTGAACCCCATGTTCTCGCCCGTGAAATAGCCGTCGTTGGCGATGTTGTAGTGCGTCAGCATGACGCCCTTGGGGAATCCTGTCGTACCGCTGGTATACTGCATGTTGACGGTGTCGTGGCAGCTGACGTTTTTCTTCATGTCGTCAAGCACCTCGTCCTCTACATTCTGTCCTAAGAGCAACAGTTCAGCAGTATTGAACATGCCGCGATACTTTTCCATACCAATATACACAACGTTCTTCAGGTACGGGAAGCGCTCGCTGTTCAGATGGCCGCGCTCGCAGGTCTTCAGCTCGGGAAGCATCGTATAGGTCATGTCGACATAGTTGCAGTCCCACGTGCCATCGGTGATGCACAGGGTGTGCATGTCAGAGTCCTTGCACAGATACTCCAACTCGTTCTGCTTATAGTTTGTGTTGACCGTCACCAGCACGGCACCTATCTTGGCTGTGGCATAGAGGAACGTCAGCCAGTCGGGGACGTTTGTGGCCCATATTCCGACATTCGACCCCTTCTTGACGCCAATGGAGATCAGTCCCTTCGCCAGATTGTCGACTCGCTCGTTGAACTTGCTCCACGTAAAGCGGAGGTTACGGTCGCTATAGACGATATACTCCTTGTCGGGCGTCGTCTCAGCCCAGTGCTCGAGCCATTGTCCGAGTGTGCGTTCCGACAGCGTGTAGCCCTCAGAACCCGTTTCCGCAGGATATGTCCTGTCAGGCAGCGGTCTGCCTGCCATGTCTAATTTTACATTACCCATCAGCTGAAAAATTGGTTTTTATGGTTTGATGCTTTATTCCTCAGAAAGGAATGTACACTACGGCCAGAATCTTGGCAGACTTCCCCGGTGCCCCGTGTACATGGTGCTTCACGATGGAGTCATAGAAGATGCTGTCACCCTCGTGCAGATGGTAGGTCTCCTTGCCGTAGACGATTTCTATCTCACCGGCCATCACATAGATGAACTCCTCGCCCTCGTGAGCCGACAGTTGGAAGTTGGGCGACTCCTCGGGGTTGATGTCAATGACAAACGGCTCCATGTGGCGGCCGGCCTTCTGCTGGGCCAGCGGGTGATACTCCATGTGCTTGCGGGCGTCGGTAGCATCGTTGCTGAAACTGATGCTGCTGTCGCGCTCACGGTCAGCGGCACGGCAGACGATGGGGCCGAGGGCGTCATTATCGTCCATGAACGTACCAAGGCGAACGCCCAATGCTCTTGCAATCTTGATCAGCGGGCCTAAAGATGGTAGGTTCTGGTCGTTCTCGATACTGCTGATTTGGTCGACTGAGAGTCCGCTACGCTCGGCTATTTCCTCTAACGTGAGATTCTTGGACTCGCGGAGTCCCTTGATTTTCAATCCTACAATAGAATGATTATCCGTCATCTTTTTAAAAATATTATTACTCCTAGTTTTGTTTTCGCGTGCAAAGGTACGAATAAGCGAGCGAAATGCAAAAGAAAAACGTGTTTTTCTTTTCATTTCCGAGAGAAAGGACCTTCTTGCGACAGCAAAAAGGTACGAATAAGCGAGCGAAATGCAAAAGAAAAACGTGTTTTTCTTTTCATTTCCGAGAGAAAGGACCTTCTTGCGACAGCAAAAAGGTACGAATAAGCGAGAACATGTCGAGCGAAGGAAAGATTTGGAACCCAATATTCGTGACAAAAGAGCCCATCATTCGTCTACATATATAAAATAGGTATATATGAAAAGAATAATCAGCACCATCGTCGTCTGTTGCGCCATCACGGCAGCCAGTGACGCTCAAGGTCTCACCGACCTGAGCAAAAGTAAACAAGCCAAGATGCACAACCTGCCCTTAGGTGCCACCCGCTGGACAGGCGGTTTCTGGGGCGAGCGGTTTAATATGCTGGCCACTACAGCCATCTGGGACATGTGGGACACCTGGAACACCCCCTGGGAGACCATCGACGGCAACGGGCTGCACGGCAGCAACGGCTTCCGCAACTTCGAGGTGGCTGCAGGAACCGTAAAAGGCAAGCACCATGGTCCCCCATTCCACGACGGCGACATGTACAAGTGGCTGGAAGCCTGTGCCACGGTATATGCCGTCACGAAAGACCCGAAGATCGATGCCTTGATGGACAAGTTCATCAAGCAGGTGGAGCTGGCCCAGCGTGCCGACGGCTACATCCACACCCCAGTAGTCATCTCGGAGCGCAACCTCGGCATCGACAGCCATGCCGGCGACAACACCAATATCGGTATCGAGATAGGCAACGACCACAAGAAAGCATTTGCCTCACGCCTGAACTTCGAGACATATAACCTCGGACACCTCATGACGGCCGGCATCGTCCACAAGCGCGCCACGGGCAAGACGACGCTATTCAACTGTGGCCGACGAGCAGCCGACTTCCTGTACAACTTCCTGACCAACGATGCCGCTGAACTCTCACGCAACGCCATCTGCCCCAGCCATTACATGGGAGCTGCCGAGATGTACCGCGAGACGGGCGAAGAGCGCTATCTGACGCTGGCCAAGGGACTCATCGCCATCCGCGACAGCGTACAGAACGGTGAGGATCACAACCAGGACCGCCACAAGTTCCGCGACCAGTACGAGGCCATGGGCCATGCAGTCCGTGCCAACTACCTCTATGCCGGTGTGGCTGACCTCTATGCCGAGACTGGCGAAGAACAGCTCATGAAGAATCTCACGGCCATTTGGAACGACATCGTACAGCACAAGATATACATCATGGGCGGATGCGGTGCACTCTACGACGGCGTCTCACCGGACGGCACCACCTACGACCAGCCCTCCATCCAGCAGATCCATCAGGCTTATGGACGCCAGTACCAACTGCCCCAGGAGGCTGCCCACAACGAGATCTGCGCCCAGATAGGCATGTTGCTCTTCTCGTGGCGCATGCACCAGGTGACGGGCGGTGCCCCGCAGTATGTCGACAACATCGAGAACGAGCTTTACAATGGCATCCTCAGCGGTATCTCGCTCGACGGCCGCGACTTCTTCTACACCGAAGCCCTGAGGCGCACCAAGGAGTTCCCCTACACCATGCGGTGGCCTAAGCACCGACAGCACTACATCACCTGTTTCTGCTGTCCGCCTAACACGCTGCGTACGCTCTGCGAAGCCCAGGAGTACGCCTACTCCATCAGCGGCGACACACTGTGGGTAAATCTTTACGGGCAGAACACGCTGAGCACTCCCGACCTTGAGATAGAACAGACAACCGACTACCCGTGGGACGGACATGTCACACTGACTGTCAAGCGCGCCAAGCACCTGAGAAGCATCCGACTGCACATGCCCGGATGGACTTCCGGCATGACACTACAGCTGAACGGCGAGCCTATTGCTGCCGAAAGACTATGCGAACCGCGAAAATGGAAAAAGGGAGACCAGATTGTGATAGACATGCCGATGAAGCCCGTCCTCGTCGAGGCTAACCCGCTGGTCGAGGAGGCCAAGAACCAGGTGGCCGTCAGGCGAGGTCCTATCGTCTATTGTCTGGAGGGGCAGGACATCAGCCAGCTGCCTAACTCGTCGCGCCAAGTACGTATCAACGACATTGCCATACCTGCCGATATTCAGTTTACCGAGCGGAAGATGGTCATCGGCGGACATGAGGTGACAGCCCTTGAGGGTGACGCCCTGCTGGTGAACGAGGACTCGTGGCATCCCGACGAGCTGTACCGGGTGCTGCGTCCCCGTCAGCGCCAGACGACACGCATACGGCTTATCCCCTATTACGCCTGGGACAACCGTGGTATCGACGACATGAGCATCTGGCTGCCACTGGCACGATGAATAGAAACGGCAAGTGACGGCCTACACACTTTGAATGAGGAGGCTGCTGAGAGGGTGGACAGTCTATTGGCGAGCTTCCCAGTCTTCTATCTTGTCCTTACTACCGATCAGGAAGTCGATGTCGTCGAGTCCGTTCATCAAACAATGCTTCTTATAGCCGTTGATGTCAAAGTGCTCGCCGCGGCCCGTGGCTTTGTTGGTCACCGTCTGACGTGGCAAGTCTACTTCGACCTCCATCTTCGGATTGGCCTTGATGCTCTCGAACAGCTCGGCAAGGAACGACTCGCTGACGACTACGGGTAACACGAAATTGTTTAGCTCATTGTTCTTGTGAATATCGGCAAAGAATGAGCTGATGACCACCCGGAAGCCATAGCCCGCAATGGCCCATGCCGCATGTTCACGCGACGAGCCGCTGCCAAAGTTCTTACCTGCCACAAGGATGCACCCCCCGTAGGTAGGGTCGTTGAGCACGAAGTTCTCGTTCAGGCTGCCGTCGGCATTGTAGCGCCAGTCGCGGAAGAGGTTGTCGCCAAAGAAACGCTCCTCACGCGTCGTGGCCTTGAGGAACCTGGCAGGGATGATCTGATCGGTATCTACGTTCTCCAATGGCAGGGGAACGCAGGTTGAGGTGATGACATTGAATTTCTGTTTCATTGCTCTCTTTTCTAAGCCCCCAAAGTCCGGGGGTCGGTGATTACTCCTGTTACTGCAGCTGCGGCTGCGACAAGTGGTGAACAAAGCAGGGTTCGCGAGCCTGGTCCCTGACGGCCCTCGAAATTGCGGTTCGACGTCGATAGGCAATACTTGCCAGCAGGCACCTTGTCGTCGTTCATGGCCAGGCAGGCCGAACAGCCGGGCTGACGGATGGAAAATCCAGCAGCCTCAAGCACCTTGTCAAGACCTTCCTCACGAATCTGGCGGTCGACAGCCCATGAGCCAGGCACAAGCCAGGCCGTTAAGCCCGCTGCCTTACGTCGTCCCCTGACAACTGAGGCAAAGGCGCGGAAGTCCTCGATACGGCCGTTGGTACATGCACCGAGGAACACGTAGTCGACGGGCTTGCCTAACAGCCGCTCACCAGCCTTGAAGCCCATATAGTCGAGGGCTTTGCGGAATCCCTGCTCGGGCGACTTTGCCTCTGCAGCCGTAGCCGGAATAGCTTCTGTAATGCCTATACCCATGCCGGGATTGGTGCCGTAGGTGATGCGTGGCTCTATGTCGGCGGCATTGAAGGTCAGCTCTTTGTCAAATACGGCATCGTCGCCGCTCTTCAGCGTCCTCCAGTAGGCTACGGCCTTGTCCCAAGCCTCGCCCTTCGGTGCATATTCCTTGCCTTTCAGGTAGGCAAAGGTCACCTCGTCGGGAGCAATGAAGCCACCACGTGCACCCATCTCTATAGACAGGTTACAGAGCGTCAGGCGCCCCTCCATAGTCATCGAGCGTACCACGTCGCCGGCATACTCCACAAAATACCCCGTAGCACCGCTCGTCGTCAGTTGAGCCATCAGGTAGAGTGCCACGTCCTTAGGCGTTACGCCGTGCTGCAGCTTGCCGTTGATGCTGATACGCATCGACTTGGGTTTCTGCTGCAGGATACATTGCGACGCCATCACCATCTCGACCTCGCTGGTACCAATGCCAAAGGCCACTGCCCCCATTGCCCCGTGCGTCGACGTGTGGGAATCGCCGCAGACGATGGTCATGCCCGGTAGCGACAGTCCTTTTTCAGGACCTACGACGTGGATGATGCCATTCGATGGATTCAGCATGCCGTAATGTGTCAGGCCAAACTCCTCCGCATTCCGAGCCAGCGTCGACACCTGCTTAGCCGATACAGGGTCGTCGATGGGTTTGTCTTGATCGTGCGTAGGTGTGTTGTGGTCGGGCATGCAGTAAATATGACCAGGACGGAAACACTTCAGCCCGCGTGAACGCATGCTGTCGAAGGCCTGAGGTGACGTCACCTCGTGGCAATACAGTCGGTCGATGTACAACTGGGTGGGACCGTCGTCTACTATCTGGACGACATGCTTGTCCCAAATCTTATCAAAGAGGGTATTCATTTCTTAAATTTATTTATACAGTCAATATATGCCTCGACGGAAGCTGTCACAATATCGGTATTGGCTCCGAAGCCATAGTACATAGAGCCGTCGTACTCCACCTGCATATGTACCTTACCCACGTCGTCGCTACCCTTTGAAATGGCCTGGATGGTGAACTCCTTCAGCGTCATCTGCTTCATGATAATCTTCTTCAAGGCCTTGATGGCAGCATCGACAGGACCGTTGCCGCTGGCGGCAGCCTCGAACTTCTGGTTGGAGATGTCCAGACCGATAGATGCCACACTCTTCACGCCCTTGCCGGTAGTAACCTGCAGGAAGTCGAGCTTCACGGCATGAGCCTCGGCAGTATCGGCACCGGCCAGCATCAGCACGTCGGCATCGGTGACCTCCTTTTTCTGGTCGGCCAGCTGCAGGAACTTCTCGTACACCTTGTCGAGCTTCTCTTCCGAGAGGTCTACGCCATTGGTGCTCAGTCGGTACTTCAGCGCAGCACGTCCGGAACGGGCTGTCAGCACGATGCTGTTGTCGTCGATGCCTACGTCTTTGGGATCCATGATTTCGTAAGTCTGCACGTTCTTCAGCACGCCGTCCTGATGGATGCCGCTGGAGTGCGCAAAGGCGTTACGCCCCACGATGGCCTTGTTGGGCTGGACGGGCATGTTCATCAGCGACGACACCATCCTTGACGTTGGAAAGATCTTCGTCGTGTTGATATTCGTCTCGATGCCCAGCGTCTTGTGGCATTTCAGTATCATGGCTATCTCCTCCAACGACGTATTGCCAGCCCGCTCGCCGATACCGTTAATGGTCACTTCAACCTGACGGGCACCAGCCATCACGCCATTGAAGGTGTTGGCTGTAGCCATGCCTAAGTCGTTGTGGCAGTGGGTGGAAATGATGGCTTTGTCGATGCCGTCGACATGCTCCTTCAGGTACTTGATCTTCTCGTAATACTCCTGTGGCAGACAGTAGCCCGTGGTGTCGGGAATGTTGACAACCGTAGCACCAGCCTTGATGACTGCCTCGACGACACGTGCCAGGTACTCATTGTCAGTACGGCCTGCGTCTTCACAGTAGAACTCCACGTCCTCGACGAACTTCTTGGCATACTTCGTGGCGCGTACTGCACGCTCGATAATCTCCTCGCGGGTAGAATTGAACTTGTATCTGATGTGCGGTTCCGACGTGCCGATACCAGTATGGATGCGCTTGCGCTTAGCATACTGAAGGGCATCGGCAGCCACGTCGATGTCTTTCTGGACAGCACGCGTCAGTGCACAGATGGTGGGCCACGTGACAGCCTTTGAAATCTCTATGACGGAATTGAAGTCGCCTGGACTTGACACCGGGAATCCTGCTTCGATGACATCGACGCCAAGCTGTTCCAGGGCCTTGGCTACCTGAATCTTCTCAATGGTATTCAGCTGGCATCCCGGAACCTGCTCGCCATCGCGTAGCGTCGTGTCGAAAATATACAATCTGTCGTTCATCTTACTTTATGTTAACTGATTACTATTCTACCTTAAAAGAAAAAACCTTTCACACCCGGAAGTGAGAAAGGCTTGTATCGTTCTTTTGTACCTATTGTATACATACACCCCATCACTTCCGGCCACGTTCACGCAGTCGAATGCTAATAAGGTTGTTCAGTAGGTTCAGATTCTTCATTTTGTCCTTGTTTTCTGATTTCGGCTGCAAAATTAATCAATTCCATTGGAACTGACAAACATTTTGCTGCTTTTTTGCATAGAAGTGTTACAATTTGACACAATTACTTGAACGTAGCACCTTGACGCAGGACGAACTTCACCCGCGACTTCTTGGGCAACTGCGGTCGCTCCCACTCGCCTCCCAGAATCTGGATCGTTGTTTGGCGGCTATGGTCGACATGTTCAAGCGCCGTTTTCAGGTCCATATAGTTGCCGCGTCCCTTGGCGTCGACGGTGATGTCGGCCTCCGTGCGGTACTTCTTCAGCACAGGCACCTCGTCGCACAGCGCATCTGCCAGCAGCCGGGCCACCTGATGGGCGCCATAGACGCAATAGTGCGTATTGTCCTGCTTGCCCTTGGGTTCGGTAGGCTCCTCGCCAGGACGAAACCACATGTGCAGCTTCTTCGAGGCCTCCGTGCCCAGTCCCTGCTCCAAGTCATGGGTTATTTGGTTGGCATCGACGAAGAGACAGTTCATGCGCTTTGCCACGTCACGCGGAGCGACACGGTACAGTCCGTGGGTGTCGATGAGCGAGTCGCCCTCGACCATCTTCACGCCATCCTTGAAGGTCTGCGTGCGCAGCATCTCGTCGTCCTCAATCTCGGGAGCCTTTACGAAGAAATTACGGCGTACCACACAGTTCATCAGCACCGGGATGCCTCCGTGCTCCCGCGTCTCGCGCACGAACTTGGCCAAGTTGTAGTCAAACGTCGACCCTGGGTCGGTATGACGGTCGGCCTTAGGCTTCTCGTCGTTATGGCCGAACTGGATGATGACGTAGTCGCCCGGCTTCATCTTCTGGAGCACCTTGTCCCATCGTCCCTCGTCGATGAAGCTCTTCGACGAGCGACCGTTGACGGCATGATTGTCGACAAGGATGTTGTCGTCGAAATAGCTCTGCAGCACCATGGCCCACCCTCTCTCCAGTTTCCCTTTCGAGAGGTCCTTGTTGGCTGCCGTCGAGTCGCCGATGACGAATATCGTCGTGACCTTGTCCTGCGTGAAGGCAGAGAGCATCAGCAGCGTCACTGCTGCCAGAAACAGTTTCTTCATCATTTTATTCCTTCCTTTTAGATTCAAATTACTTCTTCACGATGGCAATCAGCTCGTCGGCAGTCAACAGCTGTTGTTCGCCGGTCTCCATATTCTTCAGCGTCACCTTGCCCTCGCTGATTTCGTTGTCGCCAGCCAGCACCACGTAGGGTATCTGCTTGGCGTTGGCATACCCCATCTGCTTCTTCATCTTTGCGCTGTCGGGATAGAGTTCAGCAGAAATGCCATTTGCGCGTACCTTATTTAATATAGGCAGGCAGTATGCCGTCTCACGCTCTCCGAAATTGATAAAGAGCAGGCGCGTACCGCTGACGCTGTCCTTCGGATAGAGGTCCAGCTGGTTAAGCACGTCGTAGATGCGGTCGGCACCAAAAGAGATGCCTACACCAGAAAGGCCGGGCATGCCAAAGATACCCGTCAGGTTGTCGTAGCGTCCGCCACCAGTGATGGAACCTATCTGCACGTCAAGTGCCTTAACCTCGAAGATGGCTCCCGTGTAGTAGTTCAGTCCACGGGCCAGGGTGAGGTCGAGCTGCAGCTCATTGCGCGTACAACTCGGTGCGCCGGCCGTACCGAGGGCACCCAGTGTGCCGAGGATGAAGCGCAGTTCCTCGACGCCCTTCAGGCCCGTCTCGCTGTCCTTCAGCACGTCGGCAATGGTCTGCAGTTTCTCGCTGTTGCTGCCACTGAGCAAGATGATGGGCTGCAATTTCCGGATCTGCTCCTCGGAGAGTCCGTCGTCGCGCAGTTCTTGGTTGACATTGTCGATGCCTATCTTGTCCAGTTTGTCGATGGCCACGGTGATGTCGACAATCTTGTCGGCGGCACCGATGACCTCGGCAATGCCGGAAAGTATCTTACGGTTGTTGATCTTGATTTGCACACGGATGCCGAAGCGCGAGAACACCTCGTCGACTATCTGCATCAGCTCCACCTCGTTGAGCAGCGAGTCGCTGCCCACCACGTCGGCATCGCACTGGTAGAACTCACGGTAGCGTCCCTTCTGCGGACGGTCGGCACGCCACACAGGCTGAATCTGGTAACGCTTGAACGGCAGCTGAAGCTCCTCGCGATGCATCACGACGTAGCGTGCGAAGGGTACGGTAAGGTCGTAGCGCAAGCCCTTCTCGCAGAGCTTGGCAGCCAGGTGCAGCGCGTTGCGCTCACGGAGTTCGTCGTCGGTGGCTTTCGAGAGGAAGTCACCGCTGTTGAGTACTTTGAATAGCAGCTTGTCGCCCTCCTCGCCATACTTGCCCATCAGCGTCTGTAGCGTCTCCATGGCCGGCGTCTCTATCTGCTGAAATCCGTAGAGGGCATACACCTCGCGGATGGTATCGAAAATGTAGTTGCGCTTGGCCATCTCCACGGGGCCGAAGTCGCGCGTTCCTTTGGGTATGTTGGGTTTCATTGTTTCTTTTTTCAATTAGTAATTAGTAATGAGTAATGAGTAATTATGATTAGACTTTTTATGCCGACAATGTCGTTTGAGTCTGACGATAGTAACGTTTGATGATGCCGAAAAAACCGTTTGACAAGCGTCATGGGCATGTCGGTAATCATAATTACTCATTACTAATTACTCATTACTCATTAAGAAAAATCATTTCCTGACAATGGTCTGGGCACGGTCCGGACCGATACTGATAATCTTGATAGGTGTCTCGAGTTCCTTCTCGAGGAAGGCGATATAGTCGGCAAACTGCTTGGGGAACTGCTCCTCGCTGGTCAGCTGGGTCATGTCGGTCTGCCATCCGGGCAGTTCCTCATAGACAGGCTCGATGCCCTTCTCGATGTCGTATGGGAAGTCGCGCGTCACGGTGCCGTTCACCTTGTAGGCCGTGCATGCCTTGATGGTGTCGAAACCGTCGAGCACGTCGCTCTTCATCATGATGAGCTGAGTGACGCCGTTGACCATGATGGAATAGCGCAGGGCCACCAGATCAATCCATCCACAGCGCCGCTCACGGCCGGTGACTGCTCCGTACTCGTGTCCGAGGTCACGGATGCGCTTGCCGGTTTCATCGAACAGCTCGGTGGGGAACGGTCCTGCTCCCACACGGGTGCAGTAGGCCTTCATGATGCCGTACACCTCGCCTATCTTGTTCGGCCCGATGCCCAGTCCGGTGCAGGCTCCTGCGCAGATGGTGTTGGAAGACGTGACAAAGGGGTACGAACCGAAGTCGACGTCGAGCATCGTGCCTTGGGCGCCCTCGCAGAGCACGCTTTTCCCGGCGCGTAGCACCTGGTTGATTTCGTGCTCCGAGTCTACCAGGTGGAACTGGCGCAGATATTCGATGCCCTTCATCCATTTCTGCTCCACCTCGTCGATGTTGTATTCAAATCCCAGCGACTTCAGTATGGCCTCATGGCGTGCCTTGTGGGCAGCGTATTTCTCGTCGAATCCATCGAGTATGTCGCCCACGCGCAGTCCGTTACGGCTCACCTTGTCGGTGTATGTCGGGCCGATACCCTTTCCGGTGGTTCCCACCTTGTCCTTGCCCTTCTGTGCCTCGTAGGCAGCGTCGAGGACTCGGTGTGTGGGCATGATGAGGTGGGCTTTCTTTGAGATGTGCAACCGTTCCTTCAACTCATGTCCGCTGGCCTCCAGTGCCATGGCTTCCTCCATGAACAGGTCGGGGGCGAGCACCACGCCATTGCCGATGATGTTCACCTTTCCACCCTGGAAGATGCCTGACGGAATGCTCCGCAGGACGTACTTCTGTCCCTCGAACTCCAGCGTGTGTCCGGCATTGGGTCCACCCTGGAAGCGGGCTATCACGTCGTACTGCGGGGTCAGCACGTCGACCACCTTTCCTTTTCCTTCGTCGCCCCACTGCAGTCCGAGCAGGACGTCAACTTTTCCTTGATTCATAATCGTCTCGTTATTTTGTGTTTACTTGATTTGCTTTATTCTTTTTACGCTTGGTGGCCTGCTTGGTTAGGTTGGCCTGACAAGAGCTGCAGATGCCATAGACGTACAGCGAGAAGCCGTCCTTGCGGAAGCGCTTGTGGTGGACGGCACCGATGGCTTCGGTGATGCGTTTCGAGCGGAACTCGGTGACGCGTCCGCAGACGGTACATATCTGATGGCAGTGGCTGTTGTTGTCGTAGCAGGCCTCATACTTCGTAGCTCCCTGGAAGCGGTGGCGGATGACAAGACGCAGTTCCATAAAGAGTTTCAGCGTGTTGTACAGGGTGGCTCGGCTGACGGGGAATCGCAGCTCGCCGTTGAGCTTCTCGCCCAGTTCTTCGAGCGAGAAGTGGCTGTCCATGTCGTAGACAGCATCGAGTATGGCAAAGCGCTCAGGAGTCTTGCGCAGCGTATTTTGTTCCAGATAACTTGTCAGTATATTCCTGACGGTAGCCTTGATATCTTCTTTCATTTTATGAGGTCAGATGGTAAAAACCGCACAAAATTACTACTTTTTCTTCAGACTACGGCAAGAATTATTTAAAAAATTTCTAAATTGACGGATTTCAGTGCACTTTTTGCCATTCTTTCGTAGACGATACCCAGTTCTGCGAATCGTTGCAGGCTCTGCAGGGCAGCCTTGCGGACGGGTAGCGACGTTCCCTGCAGGGCGGCCAGTGCCTGGTCGAGATACTCGCTGATGCCGCGCTCGTTGGGTTCCTGTCGGCGCATGAAGATGCGCGACATGACGTGGAATCCGCACAGTTGGTAGAGTTCCTTGTCGGAGGCCATCCACTCGTAGGCCTTCTGCGGTGCATAGGGCAGGTGCTGCCAGAGGTTGAATGCGGCCTGTTCGGCAATCTCCTGCGTAGGCATCTGCTCCATCCAGATGTCGCAGACACCGGGCAGCATGCTGTCGGGCGGCATGACGAGGGTGGCCAGTATCTTGCACTCGCGGACCTCTTCCTTCCAGAGGGCAATAGCCAGCTCGTAGTCCTTGCCCAGCGTGGCAGACATCTCCTGCAGCCGTGGCAGCGTGGCGCCCCAGTTGAGTTTGTAGCCTACGCCCTTGTCGCGCATGGACTTTGCCACGGCGCCGTCCATCATCTGTCGGAACGACTGTTTGATCTCCTTTACCTTTGCGTCTGTTTCAGTACTCACGTCAATCATGTTAAAATCCTATGTTTTCTTAACGGTCGCATCATATCAGTGCCGCATAGTCACGGCTGTAGCGCAACATCTGGTGGGCATAACCCTCCGAATAGTCTACTTGGACGTCAGCAATCTGGCCGTCGTCGCCGCGGACGGGCTTCAGCACGGGATTGATGAAGCCTTTGTAGGGGGCTAAGTTGAGCCGGCGGTAGCGGTCGAGCACTTCCTGATGCAGTGTCGGTTCGACAGCCACGGCATACTGCTCTACCAGCTGGCGGGCGGCATCGTAGTCGCCCTCGCTCTTGATGCGCTGTATCTCGGCCAGCAGACTGGCAAAGAGTGTGCGCAGGGCCTCGTAGTCGCTGATGTGGAGGTAGGTCTTACCGTCGCGCTTTACCAGTCTGACGACATCGCCCTGGGCCTGGCACCACCGTGCAATGAGGGCACGGTTGCGCATGTGGGCTTCCTCTATCTGGTGTCCCGGTTCTATCCGTATCAGCTGTGTCATGAGTCCGTTCATGATGTAGGTATAGTAGTGGGCACGATAGGCATTGCCGTCAGGCAGCAGTCCCAGCTCTACGAGCTTGGGGTCGGCCATGTAGTACAGTCCGAAGAGGTCGGCACGGGCTTCCTCGATGGTATTGCCGTAGGCCTTCAGCGCGTCGGGGTCGGTGCCAGGCAACAGCTGTCCGCTGCCATGTCCGAGACACTCGTGGAGATCGGTATGCAGTTCGTCGCACTGGTTGCCGTATTTTTCTACAAGACAGCGTGTTTCGTCGTCGTCGATAAATTCTTCCTTAAACCCGTTTCCCTGGGCTGCCTTGTTGTAGGCATCGGTGATGTTGGTGATGGTGATGCTCTTCGATCCGTGCTGGGCACGTATCCAGTCGGCGTTGGGCAGATTGATACCGATGGCCGTCGAGGGATATTCCTCGCCACCGAGCATGGCAGCGCAGATGGCATTGGCCGTAACGCCCTTGACCTCTGGTTTGCGGAAGCGCGGGTCGACGGGCGAGTGGTCTTCAAACCACTGGGCATTGCTGCTGATGGTCTGTGTGCGGCGGGTGGCCTCCATGTCGCGGTACTCGACGATGCCTTCCCACGTGCCTTTCAGCCCGAGTGGGTCGCCGTAGACCTCGATGAAACCGTTGACAAAGTCTACCCTGCCCTCTTGTTCGCCGACCCACTCGATGCAGTAGTCGTTGAAGCGGCGCAGGTCGCCCGTGCGGTAGTAGTCGACGAGCAGCGTGATATAGCGCCGCTGGCGGTCGTTCTCGGCTACGGCCGAGGCTCGCTCCAGCCAGTAGACGATGTGGCGTATGGCACTGCCATAGCGGCCCTGTTCCGACCACACCTCTTCGTGCAGGCCGTCGGCATCCTTGACGAGCGTGGTGTTCAAGCCGTAGGAGACGGGCTGCGGGTCGTCCTTGGCGGCTGCTTTCTGCTGGCGGTAGTAGTCCTCGGCCTCTTGCTGGGTGACGCCCTGGTAGAAGTTGCACGCGGAAGTCAGCAGGAGGTCCTCGCCGTCGGCTTTGTTGACGCGCTTTGGCAGCACTGAGGGGTCGAAGATGACGGGAAAGAGCTCGTCGCGCAGCATGTCCTTCGTCTCGCCGTCGCCGAGTGGCAGCAGGCTGGCGTCGGTCTGCTGCAGCTGCTGCCACAGCCATTCGGCCGTGAATGCGGGCAGGAACTTCTCGCAGCCGTAGTGGTGGTGGATGCCGCTGGAGAACCACACGCGCTTGAGATACTCCTCCATGGCGCGAAACTCCTGGCTGTCGCGGTCGGCGGCAGTCGTGTAGACGGCTTCGAGCATCTTGCGTAGGCGCAGATTGTGGCGACCGTTCTGGTCGAACGTGATGTCGCGGCCCCAGAGTGTGGCCTCGGCAAGGCAGTAGACAAGCCGTTTCTGTGACAAAGACAATTGCTCAAATCCGTTTAGTCGGTATCTGAGCAATTGAATGTCGGCAAACCTTTCATCTTGATAGTTCATGGTTGCTTGGGTTTTTCCTGCTTGCCACGCTCGGCATGACGCTGTGCCATCTGGCGCTGGCGATACTCGCGGGGCGTCTGGTTAAGCAGGCGATAGAACGAGGCGTAGAACGACTGGCGGTTGGCAAAGCCCACCATGTCGCTGACCTCCTCAACACGAAGGTCCTGGTAGCGCTTGTCGACAAGGATGTCCATAGCCTCCTCAATACGAAACTTGTTGACGAATGAGGTGTAGTTCATGTGGAACTTCACGTTCACCACAGCAGAGATGTAACGGGTGTTGGTTCCCAGGTCCTGGGCTAACTTCTTAGCGGAGTAGTCCTTGTCCTTGTACTTCTTCTGCATGACGATGATTTCGAGGATTTTCTCCTTCATTTCGTCCATCAGTTTCGGACTGACAAGAGTGCGGTAGCGAGCTTCCTTCTCCTTCTTTTCCGTAATGTTGTACTTGTTTGCCATTCTCGAAATGATTAACGTTGATTAATTATGCTGCAAATTTACAAATTTCTTTTCATTTTTCCAAATTTTTTCGATGTTTTTTCACATTTTTTTCGACAAATCCCTAAATTGTTTTGTCTAAACAGCAGCGACGACTGTCAACGGCCGTGGCGCTGCCTCGCTTGTCAGACCCGACAAACGGTTCCGAAGGCGATGCCGTCAGCGTAAAGTGCCAGTTTATCTCAGTAAACCATTAGTTTACGCCAGAAATGCTGTGGGTTTTTCCAGAAATGCAATGGGTTTCTGCAGAAATGTAATGCATTTCCGGAAAAATGTAGCACATTTCTGAAATAATGTAGCACATTTCTGAAATGAGCCATAGGGTTGCTTCAAAAACCGGCAGTTTGAACGGGAAATGCAGTGGAATGACAGGAAGAAGGTGCTTCTCAAGGTACAAAGATATTCTGACAGGCAGGCAGATGGTGACAAGCAGTAGACTGATGACACATGACACATGACAGATATGACAGTTAGATTTAAAAAACTACGCGCGTACCGCGCGCGGTACGCGCAAGGTTTTTCCAAACCCCACTGTCATATCTGTCATGTGTCATGCTTTCCGGCTCTCCATTCAGTCCTTTTCGTCCTGTCCATTGTCAATTTTGTCATATCCGTTGCTATTTTTGTGGCAAAGATACGAATAATTTCACATATTTCAAAATAAAAAGCGAAAAAATTTTGCCGGTTACAAAAAAAAATCGTACCTTTGCAGCCGCTTTGCGCAAACATAGGCGCAGGCGTACAAGTAACATAAAGTCTAACTTTATTAATTTCAAACAACAAACAATTTAAAATTTATGTCAGAGTTAACAAAGAACGTCAAGCCATTGGAAGGTTTCGACTGGGAACAGTTTGAGAACGGAATGGCTGCCAATGTCAGCAAGGAAGAGCTTGACAAAGCCTACGATGAGACGCTGAACAAGGTCAGCGAGCATCAGGTTGTCGACGGTACCGTCATCAGCGTCGACAAGAAGGAAGTAGTCGTCAACATCGGCTACAAGAGCGACGGTATCATCCCCGCCAGCGAGTTCCGCTACAACCCCGACCTGAAGGCCGGCGACACCGTCGAGGTGTATGTAGAGAACGCTGAGGACAAGAAGGGCCAGCTCGTCCTGTCACACAAGAAAGCCCGCCTGTCGAAGAGCTGGGAGCGCGTCAACGCCGCTCTGGACGCTCAGGAGGTCATCCAGGGCTACATCAAGTGCCGCACGAAGGGCGGTATGATCGTCGACGTGTTCGGCATCGAGGCATTCCTGCCCGGTTCGCAGATTGACGTTCACCCCATACGCGACTACGACCAGTTCGTAGGCAAGACCATGGAATTCAAGGTGGTCAAGATCAACCAGGAGTTCCGCAACGTTGTCGTCAGCCACAAGGCACTCATCGAGGCTGAGCTGGAGGCACAGAAGAAGGAAATCATGTCGAAGCTCGAGAAGGGCCAGATCCTCGAGGGCGTCGTCAAGAACATCACCTCTTACGGAGTATTCGTCGACCTCGGCGGCGTGGACGGACTGATTCACATCACAGACCTCAGCTGGGGCCGCGTGGACGACCCGCACAAGGTGGTCGAGCTTGACCAGAAGATCAATGTCGTCATCCTCGACTTCGACGACGAGAAGAAGCGCATCGCTCTCGGACTGAAGCAGCTGACCCCGCATCCCTGGGACGCTCTGGACCAGAACCTCAAGGTGGGCGACCACGTCAAGGGCAAGGTTGTCGTCATCGCCGACTACGGTGCATTCGTCGAGGTACAGCCCGGCGTAGAGGGACTCATCCACGTCAGCGAGATGTCGTGGAGCCAGCACCTCCGTTCAGCTCAGGAGTTCCTGAAGGTGGGCGACGAGATCGAGGCCGTCATCCTGACACTCGACCGCGACGAGCGCAAGATGTCGCTCGGCATCAAGCAGCTGAAGGAAGACCCGTGGGAGACCATCGAAGTGAAGTACCCCGTTGGTTCGAAGCACACAGCTCGCGTACGCAACTTCACCAACTTCGGCGTATTCGTCGAACTGGAGGAAGGTGTCGACGGACTGATCCACATCAGCGACCTCTCGTGGACCAAGAAGGTGAAGCATCCCTCAGAGTTTACACAGGTCGGTGCCAACATCGACGTCATGGTGCTCGACATCGACAAGGAGAACCGTCGCCTCAGCCTCGGCCACAAGCAGCTGGAGGACAATCCTTGGGACGTCTTCGAGGAGAAGTACACCGTAGGCTCTATCCACGAGGGTAAGATCACCGAGCTGCTCGAGAAGGGCGCCGTGGTCGCTCTGGACGAGAACGTCGAGGGCTTCGCCACACCGAAGCACCTCCAGAAGGAGGACGGCTCGCAGGCCCAGCAGGGCGAGGTACTGCCCTTCAAGGTCATCGAGTTCAACAAGGACAGCAAGCGCATCATCCTCTCGCACAGCCGCACCTTCGAGGATCCCGCCCGCGAGGAGAAGAAAGCCGCTGCCAAGAAGACCCGCGCTCCGAAGAAGGAAGAGGCTCCGAAGATTGAGAATGTGGCAGCTTCCACTACCCTCGGCGACCTCGACGTACTGGCTCAGCTGAAGGCTCAGATGGAGAAAGGCGAGTAACAGATGATAAATATCTGTTAAATATTTAGGCGGATATTCCATTTATCGGAAATTTATTCGTAACTTTGAAGGCGTATTATGCAGCATAGCATGATACGCCTTCTTGTATGAAAGAAAATAAAAACGATTATAAATGCAATTTAAATGGAATTATCAACAATCTACACCAGAGAAGCGACAGGCGGCTAAGGAACTGGCCGAGAAAATCGGCATGAGTACCATCATGGCCGAACTGCTCATCGAAAGGGGCATCAAGACGGAAAGCGCAGCAAAGCGATTCTTCAGGCCCATGCTCAACGAGCTGATCGACCCCTTCCTGATGAACGACATGGACGTTGCCGTCGACAGACTCAACGATGCCATGGGACGGAAGGAACGCATCATGGTCTATGGCGACTACGACGTCGACGGATGCACGGCCGTCGCACTGGTGTACAAGTTTCTGCAGCAGTTCTACTCCAACATCGACTACTACATCCCCAACCGAGAAGGAGAAGGATACGGAGTCAGCCGGCAGGGAATAGACTACGCAGCAGAGACAGGCGTGAAACTCATCATCGTGCTCGACTGCGGCATCAAGGCCATCGACGAGATAGCCTATGCCAAGCAGAAAGGCATCGACTTCATCATCTGTGACCACCACGAGCCTGACGAGGAACTGCCACCGGCCGTGGCCATACTCAACGCCAAGCGGCGCGACTCGTCATACCCCTTCAAGCACCTATGCGGATGCGGCGTGGGATTCAAACTCATGCAGGCCTTTGCCAAGAACAACGGCATACCCTTCGCAAGGCTCATCCCACTACTCGACTTCTGCGCTGTCAGCATTGCAGCAGACCTCGTACCCGTCGAGGGAGAAAACCGCATACTGGCATTCCACGGACTCAAACAGCTGAACATCTCGCCGTCGACAGGCCTGAAAGCCATCATCGACATCTGCGGACTGACAGGACGCGAGCTGACCATGAGCGACATCGTGTTCAAAATCGGACCGCGCATCAATGCCTCGGGACGTATGATGAACGGACGAGAGGCCGTGGAGCTGCTCGTCGAACGAGACCTGCAAAAGGCACTGACCATGGCAACGCGCATCAACGAATACAACGAACAGCGCAAGGACGTCGACAAGCAAATGACCGAGGAGGCCAACGACATCGTGGAACGACTCGAAAGCCAGCAGCACATGCCGTCAATCGTACTCTACGACGAGGGATGGAAGAAAGGCGTAGTGGGCATCGTCGCATCACGACTGACGGAAATATACTACCGGCCCACCGTGGTGCTGACCATCATCGACGGAATGGCCTCCGGGTCAGCACGCTCCGTGGCAGGATTCGACGTCTACGACGCCATCAAGTCGTGCCGAGACCTGCTCGAGAACTTCGGCGGACACACCTACGCCGTAGGACTGACACTGAAGCAGCAAAACATACCAGAGTTCCGCCGCCGGTTCCAAGAGTACGTCAACAGCCACATACTGCCCGAACAGCAGCAACAGACGCTCGACATCGATATGGAACTGGACTTCCACGACATCACCAAACGGCTGATGTCGGAACTGAAGCGGCTGGCACCACACGGACCCGGCAACGAGAAACCGCTGTTCCTCACACGTAACGTCTACGACTACGGAACGTCGAAAGTCGTGGGACGACATCAGGAGCACATCAAGCTGGAACTCGTCGACTCGAAGTCGCCCGTCGTCATGAACGGCATAGCCTTCGGACAGTCGGCAGCAGCACGATACATCAAGAGCAAACGCAGCTTCAACATCGTCTACACCATCGAGGAGAACACCTACAAACGGGGCGAGGTGCAACTGCAAATAGAAGACATACAACCCTCGGAGACTGATAATTGATAATGACGGATTATCAAGCTGTCCTGAAAAAGTACTGGGGCTACGACTCCTTCCGCGGCATACAACAGGAAATCATCGAGAGCATAGCCGGCGGCCACGACACATTAGGACTGATGCCTACCGGAGGAGGAAAGAGCATCACCTTCCAAGTGCCGGCAATGGCCATGCAGGGCGTCTGCATCGTCATCACACCGCTCATCGCCCTCATGAAGGACCAGGTGCTACACCTCCGACAACAAGGCATACTGGCTGCGGCTATCTACACCGGCATGAGCCACGACGACATCCTGCGCACACTGGACAACTGCATATTGGGGCGTACCAAGTTCCTGTATGTCTCGCCCGAACGGCTGGGCAGCGAACTCTTCGTTACCAAGCTACGCCACATGCGCGTGTGCTTTATCACCGTCGACGAGGCACACTGTATCTCGCAATGGGGCTACGATTTCCGTCCTAACTACCTGGAAATCGCCCGAATACGCGACGTACAGCCCGACATCCCCGTGCTGGCACTGACGGCAACGGCCACGCCACGCGTGGTTGAAGACATCTGCGAGAAGCTGCAAGCCCGCCATCATACGCCGGTCGGCGAGCAAGCCACCGACAAGCCCTTCAACGTGTTCCGCATGTCCTTCGAGCGAAAGAACCTGACCTATATCGTGCGGCACACCAACGACAAAACAGACGAGCTGATACACATACTACAGAACAGCCACGGTGCTGCCATCGTCTACGTGCGCAGCCGCGATCGCTCGAAGGAGATTGCAAAGCAATTGGCTGACGCCGGCATCAGCGCCACCTATTACCATGCAGGACTGCAAGGCACAGAGAAAGACCAGAGGCAGCACGACTGGCAGCACGACATCAAGCGCGTCATCGTAGCCACCAACGCCTTCGGCATGGGAATCGACAAGCCCGACGTGCGCATGGTGCTACACTATGACTGCCCGGACTCTATAGAGGCATATTTCCAGGAAGCAGGACGAGCCGGACGCGACGGCGAGCAGGCCCATGCCGTCCTGCTGATAGGCAGGCAGGACTTTACCACACTGGAACAGCGCATCAGCACGACATTCCCTGAAAAGCAATACATCAGGCAGGTCTATGAACATCTGGCATACTACTACCAGATAGCCACTGGCGACGGATACGGTGTCACGCATGAGTTCTGCATTGAACAGTTCTGCCAGCGCTTCCACCATTTCCCGCCTCGCGTACAGGCTGCTCTGCAGATCCTGCAACGTGCCGGATACCTGGAATACTCGGAGGAGCGCGACGCAAAGGCACGGCTGCACTTCCTGCTGGAACGCGACCAACTTGACCGGCTGAGCAACATTTCACCCCTTGAGGAACGCGTCGTCACGGCACTCCTGCGCAACTACGGAGGACTGTTCGCCGACTATCAGTTCATCAGCGAGAGCGAGGTGGCCCGACAGTGCGGCATCAAGGAACAGGACGTCTACGAGGTGCTGACAAATCTCTCGAAAAGACGAATCCTGAACTTCATACCACGCAAGCAAGTTCCGGAGATCAGGTATCTCCAGAGGCGCGAAGACCAGGAACACGTCATGCTGCCTCCGGCTGTCTACGAGGAGCGGTTAGAACAATACCGTACGCGCATACATGCCATGATGGACTATGCCCGACGTGACGACCGATGCCGATCACGACTCCTGTTAGAGTATTTCGGTGAGACGAATACCCACGACTGCCACCAATGCGACGTATGCTCAGGACTGTCCGACGCAGACAGTGAAACGAACGCCAAAGAGCTGATACTGAAAATACTCAGCGACGGTAAGCCCCACCTCGTCAGCGAACTCTACCGACTGCCCTGCGACACCGCCGCCATCGATGCCGCTCTGCGACCCCTGCTCAGCGAGGAACGCATACAGCAGCAGGACGGCATGCTGAAGATTAAGTCGTGACAACGAGATAACGAGATAACGGTATGACGTGACAACGGTGTAACGAGATAACGGTATGACGTGACAACGGTGTAACGAGATAACGGTATGACGAGACAACAAAACACCCCCAAACGATAAAACGAAGGAAAAATGATTTTCTATTTCTCAGGAACAGGAAACACGCTGTGGGCAGCCCGCCAGTTAGCGCAAGCTACCGACGACACACTGATCAGCATAGCTGAAGAGATGCGCAAGCAGCCACAATGCTACACACTGAAAGACGGCGAACGGCTGGGATTCTGCTTCCCTACTCACGGATGGCAGCCACCGCGCATCGTCCGTGAATTTATACGCCGGTCTGCCTTCAGGACCTGCCACGATACTTACGTCTATGCGCTGACCACATGCGGCGACAACATGGGACATGCCATGCGCATTCTCAACAAGGAACTGCGGCAACGGAGCCTACATTGCGACGCTACATTTGCCGTCGTCATGCCTGAGTCAAACGTCTGCTTCTCCTTCCTGCATCTCGACACACCCGAAAAGGCAAAACAGAAGATAGTCAGCGCCAGCGAGCGCATGCTGCACATCTGCGAGGTGGTGAAAGGCCAGAAAAGAGGTGTCAGCGAATTGGTGCGTGGAGCCATACCATACACCTATACCTATGTCATCGGGGGCTACTACAACAAGCACCTGATTACCGACAGCAAGCTATGGGTTGACACGAATGCCTGTACACAGTGCGGATTGTGTGAACACCTGTGTCCCGTAGACGACATAAAAGGAACACCGCCCGTGTGGCTTCACAACGGAAGGTGTACCAACTGTCTGGCCTGCTACCATCACTGCCCGGCACACGCCATTCACTGGGCAAAGATGAAACGAGGACAATACAGATTCACAAATGAGAAATGAGGAATGGGGAATGGGGAATGATCCGCACTCCGCATTTCTCATTTAATAGACGCGCGGCCCAAAGATTGTCGTGCCGATACGTACCATCGTGCTACCCTCCTCGACGGCTATCAGATAGTCGTGACTCATGCCCCACGACCGCTCGCAGAAGTAGCTGGCATCGGCGAAGTAGCGCGCCTTCACCTCACGATACAGGTCATAGGCCTGGCGGAACTCGCTGCGTATCTGCTCTACGTCGTCAACATACGATGCCATCATCATCAGCCCGCAGATGCGAACATGCTCCATTGTGCGCCACTCACCATCCGCTAACAGCTGGCGGAGCGCGTCAGGAGTCAGACCGTACTTCGTCTCCTCTTCGGCAATATGCAGTTCCAACAGCACGTCGATGACCCTCCCGCACTTTTGCGCCTGACGGTCAATCTCCTTCAGCAGTTTCAGTGAGTCGACAGCCTCAACCATCGTCACATAAGGTGCAATGTATTTCACTTTATTCGTCTGAAGATGGCCAATAAAGTGCCAGCTGATGTCCTTAGGCAACGTCTCGTGCTTCAGGCGGAGTTCCTGTTCGTGGCTCTCGCCAAACAGCCGCTGCCCTTCAGCGTAAGCCGCCTCGATATACTCGTTGGGATGATACTTGCTGATAGCCACCAGGCGTACGCCTTGCGGCAAAGAGTCGAGCACCTGGTGCAGATTGCCCTTTACGTCGTACATAGACTACTGCTCTGATTCGGGTTTATCGTCCTGGCTACTCTTGGTGTACTCGAAGACATCCATCAGCTTCGTCTCGGCAACAGCAGCAATGACATAGTCATTCATCGTGCCGCCCATCACGTTGTCGATATTCTTCACAGCACTGTTCAGCGTACCTGCCTGAACCAGATAGGTGACACCGGAACGCTTCTCCTTTTCAGTCTTCTCGTCAATGGTGATAAAATCCAGCTTTGCCTTGTACCAGCGGTCTGCCATCTCCTCATCACTGAAGAATATCTCTTTGTAGGGAGCTATCTTGATGTCTTTGACGGTAAACTCACCGCTGATGTACGACGACATCTCCTCCATGATGCGCTTCTCGGCCTCGGTAAAGCTTAGCGCATCGACGACATAACTCTCATTCACTTTCTTCTGCAAGCCATCTTCCATGGTCTTCTCATAACCGATCTTGCACTCAAACCATGTGGCCAATCTTGATCTCATATTCTGCTTTTTTGTTAATCTTTATTTTAAAGTCTTCTCTGTAAGGTTCTTACTTCTGGATACCCCTGCTGTTCGTGCCACCCATCTCTTTTTTCTTTTTTGCGGTGATGCGGTCAATTATCTCGCTGGCTATAAGCTGCGAGCGCTCAGGTGCAAGGCCGGCATCTTCACCCATCTGTTGCTGAATGTCCATCAGCTCCTTGATGGTTGACTGGCTCTGCGAGGTAAACAGCTTCTCACTATTGCTCATATATTCCTTATTATATATACGCGAGAGAATGCGGTCAGCTTCTTTCTCGTAGTTCTTACGGAAAATCTCCTCAGCCTTGGCAGCCTGTGAGATACGCATCTCGACATCCTCCTCAGCAATAGAATCGACAGGTCCGACGCCAAGTTCGGAAGGATCGAAGCCGTCTTCTATCAAGTCATCAGTGCTCAGCCGCGGTGCAGGTTTCACAAATTCAACATTCTGAGTATCTGGAATGCTGTCGAAATAAAGGAACAGGCAGATCAGCCCAATTACCACAGCAGCGGCCAGCGCGATAGCAGTCGACAACAGCCCGTGCCGGCGGTGAACATCATGCAGCATATCTTCAACATGGTTGTAGCGGTCCTCTGGCGCTTCGCTGACAGCCTTACTGACTACACGCTTATACTCTACTGGTATGGATGCATGACTGAACAGTGCTTCCATAAACTTGCCAATGGAGTAGATGTCGCAGCGGTCGTCGACTGAACCACCATTCAGCACCTCTGGTGCCACGAAGGCCGCATCGTCGCCATAAAGTTCACGCTGGTCGGCCATATTGGCGTAGTAAGAGCCGTGGGACAAGAGCATGACATGATTGTCGCCCTTACGCACAAATACCGTCCTGGGCGAGAAGCACACGTGACGTATGCCCTGACTGTGAAGGTATGCAGTAGCCTTGACCAGCCCTTCAAGCATGTCGTCGAAGAAATGCTTTTCGGCTACTACCGCCGGATTGTCGCTGATAAGATGTGCCACGGACTGATAGTATCCAGGAGCAATGAGCAGACGCTGGATTTCGCCGTCGCTAACCACTGGCTCATAGTGCAACTGGTAACTGCTGGTCAACTTGTGGTTATGCTCACACTCCAGCGACAGCCCCTTGGTGAAGACGATGTCGCCACTAAGGTCCTGGCGAATGTCCACCACACCTATGTACTTGTTGTCAACCTTCTCGCGATAGTATTCACCTATGGGCAGACGTGTCTGGCACTGTTTGCCGCTGTTGCGAGCTGCTAAAAGTTCTTCGTAGTTCACTTGAAAATCTGTTTTTTCCGCACAAAAGTACACAAAATAATCGAATGCAGCAAATAATTATGAAATATTAAGTGTGATTTGTGAATTAAAATGTGTACCTTTGCAGCAAAATTGCAATAACAACAAATAGAAAGATGCCGGAAATATCAGTACGCGGACTGGAGATGCCCGAGTCTCCCATACGAAAGCTCGCTCCGCTGGCTGCCGCAGCCAAGAAACGCGGCACCAAGGTGTATCACCTCAATATCGGACAGCCCGACCTGCCTACTCCACAGGTGGGACTTGACGCGTTGAAGACGATAGACCGTGAGATTCTGGAGTATTCACCCTCGCAGGGCTATCTGAGCTACCGCGAGAAACTGGTGGACTACTACGCGAAATACAATATCAACGTTACGGCCGATGACATCATCATCACAAGCGGTGGCAGCGAGGCAGTGCTGTTTGCCTTTCTGTCTTGCCTGAACCCTGGCGACGAGATTATCGTACCCGAGCCTGCCTATGCCAACTACATGGCCTTTGCCATTTCTGCAGGTGCCAAGATCCGTACGATTGCCACTACGATAGACGAAGGCTTCTCACTACCGAAAGTGGAGAAGTTTGAGGAACTTATCAACGACCGCACACGTGCCATCATGATCTGCAACCCGAACAACCCGACGGGCTACCTCTACACGCGGCGAGAGATGAACCAGATACGCGACCTCGTAAAGAAGTACGACCTCTACCTGTTCAGCGACGAGGTCTACCGTGAATACATCTATACCGGGTCGCCCTACATTTCTGCCTGTCATCTTGAGGGCATTGAACAGAATGTCATCCTGATTGACTCCGTATCGAAACGATACTCCGAGTGTGGTATTCGTATCGGAGCGCTGATAACAAAGAACCAAGAGGTGCGCAAGGCTGTCATGAAATTCTGTCAGGCACGCCTGTCACCCCCTCTTATTGGACAGATTGTAGCTGAAGCGTCGCTGGATGCCCCTGACGAATACTACCGTGACGTCTACGACGAGTATGTTGAGCGTCGCAAATGCCTCATCGACGGTCTTAATCGCATTCCCGGCGTCTACTCACCCATTCCCATGGGGGCCTTCTACACAGTAGCCAAGCTGCCTGTCGACGACGCAGAGAAGTTCTGCCGCTGGTGTTTGGCAGACTTCAACTACGAAGGCGAGACGGTCATGATGGCCCCTGCCGCCGGCTTCTACACGACTCCCGGTGCCGGCATCAACCAGGTTCGCATTGCCTACGTGCTGAAGAAGAAAGACCTTGAGCGTGCCCTTATCGTACTAAGGAAAGCCCTCGAATCCTATCCCGGCCGCGTGGAAGAATGAATCTGCCGTTATTCATAGCCCGCAGAATATACCACCAGGACGGCCACCAACAGGAGGTCAGCCGCCCTGCTATCCGTATTGCCACACTGGGTGTCGCCATTGGACTGGCAGTAATGATTGTCACGGTCAGCGTCGTGTTCGGATTCAAGCACACTATCCGCGACAAGGTAGCTGGTTTCGGTAGCCATATCCAGATTGGCAACTTCATGACGCAGCAGACAGGACTTCCCTTCCCCATCTGCATCAGTGACACGCTGGCAGACTCCTTACGCAGCCTGCCTAACGTACGCCACCTACAGACTTACGTGCAGGCTCAAGGCATTTTGAAAACCGACAGCGACTTCCTTGGCGTCGTCTTCAAGGGCATTGCTGCCGACTACGACACCACGTTCCTTTCGTCCTGTATGATGGCAGGCCGTATGCCAAACCTCAACGATAGCACAACATCGAAATACGAACTGCTCATCTCACAGACCATGGCCAACCAGCTGAACCTCAGCATCGGCACGCGCGTCTTTGCCTATTTCCTTGGCAACGACGACCTGCGCATGCGACGGTTCACCGTATGCGGCATCTATCAGACAAACATGAAGCAGTTTGACGACATGATATGCTTCACCCACTTCCGCATCCCCCTGCGGCTGAACAACTGGGAAGCCGACCAGTCGAACGGCGTCGAGCTGCTGGTCAGCGATTTCACGCAGTTGCCACAGACTGCAGAGCACGTAATCGACATGGTCAATCGCCAGACAGACCGCTATGGCGAGACGCTGACGTCGCAAACCATCTATGAAGCCTACCCGCAGGTATTCTCCTGGCTGTCACTACTTGACATCAACGTGTGGATTATCCTGGCGCTGATGGTGTGTGTAGCAGGTTTTACCATGATTAGCGGACTGCTCATCATCATACTGGAGCGCACCCAGATGATTGGCGTGCTGAAGGCCCTTGGTGCCCGGAATGCCACCATTCGCCGCACATTCTTATGGTTCGCCGTGTTCATCATCGGGCGAGGCTTGCTGCTGGGCGACGTGCTGGGCATCGGACTGGTCGTGCTGCAGCAGCAATTCGGGCTGGTACATCTCGACCCTGCCAGTTACTACGTCGAGACGGCACCAGTAGAGCTGAACATAGCCATCGTGCTGCTGCTAAACCTGGCCACGCTGCTAATCAGCATTTTCGTACTCATTGCACCCAGCTACCTTGTGTCGCACATCCATCCTGCACGCAGCATGCGATATGAGTAGAGATTAAACAGACAAAACACCAAAAATAGACAAACCGTTAAACATCAAATTATTATGAACAACAGCCTATTCAACATCAAGGACAATGTAGTTGTCATCACCGGCGGTACGGGTGTGCTCGGACGCACCATCGCCAAGTATCTGGCCCTCGAGGGCGCCAAGGTCATCATCATGGGCCGCAAGGAAGACATTGGCCAAAAGATAGCCGAAGACATCCAGGCTGCCGGAGGCCAGTGCGAGTTTATGAAGACCGACGTGATGAACCAGGAGGTCGTCCAGCAGAACTGCGATGCCATCATGGCCAAGTACGGCCGTGTGGACACGCTGCTGAATGCTGCCGGCGGCAACATGCCTGGTGCCACCATTGCTCCAGACAAGACATTCTTCGATCTCGGTGCCGACGCCTTCTCACAGGTACTTAACCTGAACCTGACGGGCACCGTCATTCCCACACAGGTATTTCTCCGCCCAATGGTCAAGCAACAGAAGGGTTCAATCATCAACTTCTCCAGCATGGCCGCTTTCCGTCCGATGACACGTGTCTGCGGATATGCTGCCGCGAAGGCCGGCATCAGCAACTTCACCGCTTATATGGCCACCGAGTGTGCCAAGAAGTTCGGCGAAGGCATCCGCGTCAATGCCATTGCCCCTGGCTTCTTTATTACAGAGCAGAACCGTGCACTGCTGACCAATCCTGACGGCACCTACACCCAGCGCGGCCAGGATGTCATCCGCCAGACTCCCTTCGGACGCATGGGCGATCCTGAGGAACTATGCGGCACTATCCACTACCTGATGTCCGATGCTGCCAAGTTCGTCACCGGCACCGTAGCCGTTGTTGACGGCGGTTTCAACTGCTTTGCCATGTAAGTCCATGCGCAAGGGTCTGTACGCACTGTCCCCCCTGTTGGTGTTCATCGTGATGTACCTCGTCACCTCCATTGTGGCTGGTGATTTCTACAAGGTACCCATCACGGTGGCCTTCATGGTGTCTTCGATGTATGCCGTAGTGGTCAGCGGAGGCCGACCACTACGCCAACGCATCGACACCTTCAGCCGCGGGGCCGGCACGGGACAGATGATGCTGATGATCTGGATATTCATCCTGGCCGGTGCCTTTGCCAACTCAGCCAAGATGATGGGCAGCATCGACGCCACCGTCACGCTGGCCCTGACGTTGCTGCCCGGCCAGATGTTGCTGGCCGGACTGTTTCTCGCCGCCTGCTTCATCAGCATCAGCGTAGGCACCAGTGTGGGCACCATCGTAGCCCTGACACCCATTGCCGCAGGCATCGCCCAGCAGACAGGCAGCAGCATACCCATGATGACTGCTGTCGTCGTAGGCGGCAGTTTCTTTGGCGACAACCTCTCGTTCATTTCCGATACCACCATCGTGGCAACGTCAACCCAGGGTTGCAGGCTTAGCGACAAGTTCCGCGTCAACTCGTTCATCGTCATGCCCGCCGCAGTGGTCATCCTGCTGGTCTACGTCTTTATGGGCAGCGGCATCACGTCGCCGCAGAACCTGCACGAGGTGGAACTGCTGAAGGTTGTACCCTACCTCGTCGTGCTGGCCACGGCCGTCTTCGGTATGAACGTGATGGCTGTACTCACCATAGGCATCCTGTTGACGGGCATGATCGGCATGGCCAATGGTGCCTACGACATGTTCGGGTGGTTTACGGCCATGGGTGACGGCATTCTTGGCATGGGCGAGCTGATTATCATCACCATGATGGCAGGCGGACTATTAGAGACGATACGCCAGAACGGCGGCATCGATGCCATCATCCGCCTGCTGACGCGCCACGTCAGCAGCAAGCGTGGCGCCGAGCTGGCCATCGCTGCCCTTGTGTCGCTGGTCAACATCTGTACAGCCAACAACACCGTGGCCATCCTGACCGTCGGCGGCATAGCCAAGCAGATAGGCGACCGTTACGGTGTGGACAACCGAAAGTGTGCGTCAATACTCGACACCTTCTCGTGTACCATGCAGGGCATCATCCCCTACGGTGCCCAGTTGCTGATGGCTGCCGGACTGGCTGCCATTAACCCTATCAGCATAGTACCTTATTTATATTATACGCTTGCCGTTGGCATTGCCGCCACACTGAGCATCCTGTTCCGCTACCCACGGCGCTATTCATAAATGCAAGTTGGAATGAACATCATACAACGTAACTTCCTCCGTCTGCTGCGCGCAGGAGCCTTCAGTGTCAAGGCCCCGCTGGAACCCATGTCCGGATGGAAATGGCAGCAGCTCTACAAGTTGTCGCAACAGCATGGTGTTACCCCGTGGGTGGCCGACGGCATCACGCTACTGGCCGACGATTTCTTCCTGCAGCTCTCGCCTACCCTGCGCCAACAGTTTGCCGACGACACCACCGACCGCATCGAGGAGTACGGCCATCTGGCCCTGAGCAATTCCGTGCTGAACAGCAAGCTGCAGGAGATAGCCCAAAAGGCCGGCAAGGACGACCTGACCTACGAGCTGCTACAGAACATCGTGGCCATAGCGCGCACCATGCTCAGCAGCGGCGCCAGCCTGCGCGAGCTCATCACCCTCGGCACTTACCTGCGCAACACCCACGACCCCATCGACTACGACCAGCTGCAACAGTGGATTGCCTCGCTCGGCATGCAGCACATGGCACGCTTGGAGGCTGGCCTGCTCGTCGAGCTGTTCAACTTCAGCCCCGACGAGATCCTGTTTGCCAAGGCTCACGTCGGCAAGAGTGTCCGCCGGCTCGTCAGCGACCTCTTCCTTCGTAAGCGCCGCATTCGCTACATCGTCTACTTCCCGCGCGAGGCCGTGATCAACTACGCCACCAACCTCTATCATAACCTGCGCAACATTGAAGAATAGCGTCAATGCCAGCGGTTCTTACTGACGGACATCAGAAAAATCAACGTTATTAGCAAATTTTAAAGTGAGATGCTTTGCCGTCTCTCTTTTTTTTTGTAGCTTTGCACGCCAAATGAGCCATCTCACAACACAAACGATATGACAAAGCAACTAAAAAAGGTACTTGTATTAGGTTCGGGTGCCTTGAAAATCGGACAGGCTGGCGAGTTTGACTATTCTGGCTCCCAGGCCCTGAAAGCATTGCGCGAGGAAGGCATCTCTTCCGTGTTAGTAAACCCCAACATCGCTACGATCCAGACCTCTGAAGGTATCGCCGACAAGGTGTACTTCCAGCCAGTGACCACGCACTTCGTGACGGAAATCATCAAGAAGGAGCGCCCTGACGGCATTCTGCTTGCATTTGGCGGCCAGACGGCACTGAACTGCGGTACCGAACTGTATCAGACGGGCGTACTGAAAGAGTACGGCGTCGAGGTGCTTGGCACCAGCGTCGAAGCCATCATGAACACCGAGGACCGCGACCTCTTCGTCAAGAAGCTGGACGAGATTCAGCTGAAAACTCCCGTAAGCCACGCTGTCGAGAACATGGACGACGCCCTGCGTGCCGCCCGCGAGATCGGATTTCCGATTATGATACGCTCGGCCTATGCACTTGGCGGACTGGGCAGCGGCATCTGTCCCGATGAAAAGGCTTTCACCGAACTGGCCGAGAGCGCTTTCACCTTTGCTCCGCAGATACTCGTCGAGGAGTCGCTGAAGGGCTGGAAGGAGATAGAGTTCGAGTGCATACGCGACAAGAACGACCACTGCTTCACCGTCGCTTCGATGGAGAACTTCGACCCGCTGGGCATCCATACCGGCGAGAGTATCGTCGTGGCACCGACGTGCTCGCTGAAGGATGAGCAGGTCAAGATGCTGCAGGAGATTACCATCCGCTGCGTGCGCCATCTGAACATTGTCGGCGAGTGTAACATCCAGTTTGCATTCAACGCCGAGACCAACGACTACCGCATCATCGAGATTAATGCCCGCTTGAGCCGAAGCAGCGCATTGGCCTCAAAGGCAACAGGTTATCCGCTCGCCTTCGTAGCAGCCAAGATTGCGCTTGGCTACACGCTCGACCAAATTGGCGAGATGGGCACCACGTCGTCGGCCTACGTAGCACCCTCGCTCGACTACATGATATGCAAGATCCCCCGCTGGGACCTCACCAAGTTTGCCGGCGTATCCCGCCAGATAGGCTCGTCGATGAAGTCCGTAGGCGAAATCATGTCGATAGGCCGCTCGTTCGAGGAGATGATACAGAAGGGCCTGCGCATGATAGGCCAGGGCATGCACGGCTTCGTGGGCAACGACCACACGAAGTTCGACAACCTGGACGACGCTCTGCAGAACCCCACCGACCTGCGTATCTTTGCCATCGCACAGGCGCTGGAAGAGGGCTATACCATTGACCGCATCGAGGAGCTGACCAAGATAGACAAGTGGTTCCTCGCCCGTCTGAAGCATATCGTCGACCTGAAGCACCAGCTGCAGCAGTACGACACGCTGGAGGCTCTGCCCGACAGCCTGCTTCTGGAGGTCAAGCAGTGCGGATTCTCAGACTTCCAGATAGCACGCTTCGTGCTGAAACCACAGGGTGGCAACATGGAGAAGGAGAACCTGCTCGTACGCCAGCACCGCAAGCAGCGTGGCATCCAGCCCTCGGTGAAGCGCATACCCACCGTGGCCAGCGAGCACCCCGAGCTGACCAACTACCTGTACTTTACCTATACCCACACGCCAGCCTTCGCACAGCCTGACGGTTCGCTTTACATGCCGAAACACGATATATCATACTATCACAACGAGAAGTCGGTCATCGTGCTCGGCTCAGGTGCCTACCGCATAGGCTCCAGCGTCGAATTCGACTGGTGTAGCGTGAATGCCATCAACACCGCACGCCGTCTGGGCTACAAGAGCATCATGATCAACTACAACCCCGAGACCGTGTCGACGGACTACGACATGTGCGACCGCCTCTACTTCGACGAGCTGTCGTTGGAGCGCGTGCTCGACGTCATCGACTTAGAGCAGCCGCGTGGCGTCATCGTGTCGGTGGGCGGCCAGATTCCCAACAACCTGGCCATGAAGCTGCACCGTCAGGGTGTCCCCGTGCTCGGCACCAGCCCCGTCGACATCGACCGCGCCGAAAACCGCGACAAATTCTCGGCCATGCTCGACAAGTTGGGCATCGACCAGCCAGCATGGCGCGCTCTGACCTCGTTCGACGACGTCAAGCAGTTTGTCGACGAGGTGGGCTACCCCGTCCTCGTCCGTCCGTCATACGTGCTGTCGGGTGCTGCCATGAACGTTTGCTACGACGACGAGGAACTGCACCGCTTCCTCAACATGGCCACCGAGGTCTCGAAGGAGTTCCCCGTGGTTATCTCGAAGTTCATGACCGAGACCAAGGAGATCGAGTTCGATGCAGTAGCCGACAAGGGCGAGGTCGTCGAGTATGCCATTTCCGAGCACATAGAGTATGCCGGTGTGCACTCTGGCGACGCCACCATGGTGTTCCCCGCCCAGCACATCTACTTCTCTACCATCCGCCAGATCAAGAAGATAGCCCGCAAGATAGCCAAGGAGCTGAACATCAGCGGACCGTTCAACATCCAGTTCCTGGCCAAAAACCGCGAAGTGAAGGTCATCGAGTGTAACCTCCGCGCCTCGCGCTCGTTCCCCTTCGTATCAAAGATACTGAAACGTAACTTCATCGAGACGGCCACGAAGATCATGCTCGACGCCACCTACCAAAAGCCCGACTCGTCGGAGTTCGACATCGACCGAATCGGCGTCAAGGCCAGCCAGTTCTCGTTTGCCCGTCTGCAGAATGCCGACCCCGTGCTGGGTGTCGACATGTCGAGTACCGGCGAGGTGGGCTGCTTGGGCGACGACCTGAACGAGGCCATGCTCAACGCACTCATCGCCACGGGCTACCGTCTGCCCGAGCCTGGCAGCAGCATCCTCATCTCCAGTGGTGGTGCAAAGGGTAAGGTGAGCCTGCTCGAACCGGCCCAGCAGCTGGTGAAGAAAGGCTTCAAGGTGTTTGCCACCGACGGCACGGCCAAGTTCTTCAACGACAACGGCGTACCCGCCACCGTCGTCAGCTGGCCCGACGAGGAAGGTGCCAACAACGTGATGGACATGATAGCCCGCCACGCTTTTGCACTGATTATCAACGTGCCGAAGAACCACACCAAGCGCGAGCTGACCAACGGCTACCGCATCCGCCGCGGCGCCATCGACCACAACATCCCGCTGATGACCAACGTCCGGCTGGCCAAAGCCTACATCGAGGCCTTCACCGCCCTCAGCCAGGACGACATCAAGATCAAGTCGTGGCAGGAGTATGACGCATAAACGGCAGCAAGACAACGCATTTCAAAAACAACGGATCTCAGGTCCGTTGTTTTTTTTTATGAGCATTCCCCAGCTCATGCGTAAACCACTACATTTTTTCAGAAATGCACTACATTTTTTCAGAAATGCACTACATTTTTCCAGAAATGCATTACATTTTTCCAGAAATGCATTACATTTCTGAAAAAACCCATTGCATTTCTGGCGTAAACCACTACATTTCTGAAACTAGCCTCTAAACCACGCAGGCAGAAAGCTGACGGAATACGATTAGAAATCAAAAAAAACACCGAAATATTTGTGTAATTCAAGGATAATTCCTATATTTGCAGCCGATTAGGTGTATATTTGCCACAAACAACAATTACACTCAAAACAAAACAAGCTTCTAATTTTTACTAACATTTTAAAACAAAGCGAGTATGAAGAAAATTTTTACACTGATTTCCATGGCCTTCGTGACCATGAGTATGAACGCACAGACAAGCCCTGAAGTCTGGAAAGCCTCCGATTTGAAGGATGAAACTGCCATGAAAAATGAAGGTGCTGACCATGATTGGACTGTTGTCAAGGCGGATGCTATCACTAAGGTTGAAAATACAGCAAAGAATGTCGTTATTCATGATCCTAATGACGTATTGCCCTACCCAGGCAAGCACCAAGCTACTGACGAAGAAGGTAATCTACTGTGGGTAAAGGACGAAGGTGGCAACGACACTAGCGAGCCTGTTTGGGAACCAAACGTTACAGACCCCTTAACTGTAGAAAGTAATGGTAGTGACAAACTTTATAACTACATCATTTCAGGTAGCACCGCCAGTGTTGAAATGACTGCTATTGGCACACCTAACCTTGGCGAGACGAACAATTGGACTTTTGGTTTGGGAACAGATCCCACTCCAGATGCTGAAGTAACCAACAACAAAGCACTAATCGCTGAAGGTTGTGATCCTGCATTCATCGACTACATCAAGATGAAGAGTGGAAACTGCTCGGAGATGTACTATGACTGGTATGAGTACAACGAGGACGGCGATCCTGTACACAAGGTCGCAAATGATCCATGGGATCCTTCATGCGGTGTAAAGCCTGCTATCGGCTCTTGGTATGAGTTTGCTGTTAAGAATAGCGGTTTATTGAAAATTGGCTTCTTTGTAAACAAGAACATCCAAAACAACAAACTTTACTTTGCAGAATTGTTAGAAGACAAATTGCATTTCAATTTACTTGATCCTTCTCAGCTGACTGTCTGGGGATGGATTAATAATAACACTTACGCAGAAGACAACGAGAACTGTATTAGGAACACCCATCCTCGTGCTGATTATTGTGTCATTGAGCCTACCAATCTGAGCAATCCGTTCCTTGGTTATATTTCATTTAATGCAGAGGCTGGTAAGACCTACCTGTTCCTTAGTCCTAATACCCAGCTCGGTTGCTATGGTTTCCAGTTTACTCCGAGTGAAGATGCAGGTGTGCACAATCTGATGGGCAACACTAACGCTAACGCTCCGATGTTCAACCTCGCTGGTCAGAAGGTGACCAAGGCTTACAAGGGTGTTGTCATCCAGAGCGGCCGTAAGTTCATGCAGAAGTAAGCAACGCGCAACAACGCAACATAGCGTAACACACACGCCGACCATTAACGGGCGTGACGCAACAACAACTTCCCCCAGGGGCGGACTCACAGGTCCGCCCCTGTTCTGTATATGGCCGTATCACAGCCGTTCCCGCCCGCCCTATATCCGCACTTCACCCTCGCTCCGACTGGTATTACGCCCGCCCCCTCAGCCTGCAAAGCGTTAAAGATTATTATAATATAGATATGTTCGCGCGAGAATTAACGGAGAATGCGTATCTTTGCAAGTTAAAAGAGAAAGCAATTGCGTTAGTATGAACGAACAACAGAATAGCACTACCACCAACGAGAAGCGCGTCAATCCGTTTTTCGCAGACTATGGCACGCCACACGACGTCGTCCCCTTCGACCGCATCCGGCTAGAAGACTACGAAGAAGCCTTCGTGGAGGGAATACGCCGCGACAACGAGCAGATAGAGAAGACCATCAACAACCCCGAGAAGCCCACCTTCGACAACACCATCATCAACACCGAAGAAGACGAGGGCTACTACGACCTGCTCTCGCGCGTATCGACGGTATTCTTCAACCTGCTGTCGGCAGAGACCAACGACGACATGGACGCCCTGGCTCAGAAGATTCAGCCCATGCTGACCCAGCATGCCAACGACGTCAGGCTGAACCCACGGCTGTTTGAGCGCGTCAAGTACGTACACCAACACCACCGCCGGCTGACCCCAGAGGAAAAGATGCTGCTCGACAACTGTTACGACGGTTTCGTGCGCAGTGGCGCCCTGCTCGACGAGGACGGCAAAAGCAAGCTGCGCCAGCTGACGGAAGAAGCCTCAATGCTGTCTTTGCAGTTCTCGCAGAACCTGCTGAAGGAAAACAAGGCTTACACCCTGCACATCACCGACGAGGCTCAACTCGACGGACTGCCCGAGACGGCCCGCGAGGCCGCTGCGCTGGCTGCAAAGGAACAGGACAAGCAGGGATGGCTGTTCACACTCGACATGCCGTCATACTCGCCGTTCATGACCTATTCCACACAGCGCGACCTGCGCCAACAGATGTACATGGCGCACAATACGGTATGCACGCACCAGAACACCGAGAACAACCTTGAGATATGTAAGCGACTCGTCAACCTGCGGCGCGAGATAGCCCAACTGCTGGGCTTCAAGACCTATGCCGACTATGTGCTCAAGCGCCGCATGGCATCGAATGCCCGCAACGTCTACCGACTGCTGGACGACCTCATCGACGCCTACAAGCCTACCGCAATGAAGGAGCGCGAGGAACTGAAGAAGATATTCCCCAAAACAGCCCAGAAGGCGGGAGGCATGAAGCCTTGGGACATCAACTTCTACAGCCACAAGCTGCAGATGAAGAAATACAACCTCGACGCCGAGATGCTGCGTCCCTACTTCGAGCTGTCGAAAGTCATCAAGGGAGTCTTTGGCCTGGCCAACAAACTCTACGGCATCACGTTCAAGGAGAACAGCGACATACCCGTCTACCACCCGGACGTGAAGGCTTACGAGGTGTTCGACAAGGACGGCTCGTTCCTCGCCGTGTTCTACGCTGACTTCCACCCGCGCAAGGGCAAGCAGGGCGGTGCATGGATGACGGAATACCAGGGACAATATATTGACAAGAAGGGCGAGAACGTCCGTCCCCATGTCTCGGTAGTAATGAACCTTACCAAGCCCACCGAGGACAAGCCTGCCCTGCTGACGCTGGGCGAGGTAGAGACCTTCCTCCACGAGTTTGGCCACTCGCTGCACGGCATGTTTGCCAACACGCGCTTTGAGAGCCTTTCAGGAACCAACGTATGGTGGGACTTCGTGGAACTGCCGTCGCAGTTTATGGAGAACTTCGCTATTGAGAAAGACTTCCTGCGCACCTTCGCCTTCCACTATCAGACAGGCGAGCCCCTGCCCGACGAACTGATACGCCGCATCGTCAAGAGCCGCAACTTCATGGCAGCCACGGCATGTCTGCGGCAGGTGTCATTCGGACTGCTCGACATGGCCTACTACACAAAGAAGGACGAGTTTACCGACGACATAATCCCCTTCGAGAAGCATGCATGGCGCAAAGCCATACTGGGCGAGCAGTTGCCAGACACATGCATGACGGTGCAGTTCTCGCACATCATGGCTGGTGGCTATGCGGCAGGCTACTACTCCTACAAGTGGGCCGAGGTACTGGACGCCGATGCCTTCAGCGTCTTCAAGCGACATGGCATCTTCGACCAGCAAACGGCAAAGTCGTTCCGCGACAACATCCTGTCGAAAGGCGGTACGGAGCACCCGATGACACTTTATAAGCGCTTCCGCGGCGGTGAGCCGACCATCGATGCACTGCTGAAGCGCAATGGAATCAAGAAAAAGATAAAAAAGTAAAAAGTAAAAAAGTAAAAGATGACGAGCGAGAAGCAAATGAAGTTTGACCAGCGCTATCTTGAGATGGCACGCATCTGGGCTCAGAACAGCTACTGCCAGCGCCGCCAAGTGGGTGCGCTGGTTGTCAAGGACGGCATGATCATAAGCGACGGCTACAACGGAACGCCAAGTGGATTCGAGAATGTGTGCGAAGACGACAATGGCGTCACCAAGCCCTACGTGCTGCACGCTGAGGCCAATGCCATCACAAAGCTGGCACGGAGCAGCAACAACAGCGACGGCTCGACCATCTACATCACGGCATCGCCCTGCATAGAGTGTGCCAAACTCATCATTCAGGCAGGCATCAGACGTGTGGTCTACGGAGAGAACTACCGACTGACCGACGGCATCGACCTGCTGAAAAGAGCCGGAATCGAAGTAGTGTATTTAGGAGAATAAAACCGCTATGAACAAGAAAAACAGATTCTCGCCCCTGTGGCTGGCACTTTGCGTGGTCATCGGCATCCTGATCGGCACGTTCTATGCCAACCATTTCTCGGGCAACAGGCTGAGCATCATCAACTCGGGCAGCAACAAGCTGAACAACCTGCTGCACATCGTAGACGACCAGTACGTTGACTCCGTAGACGTCAACGACCTCGTCGAGAAGGCTGTGCCGCAGATACTGTCAGAGCTGGACCCCCACTCCGTCTACATCTCCGCCAAGGACGTGCAGCAGGCCAACGACGACCTGCGCGGCTCGTTCTCCGGCGTGGGCATCGAGTTCACCATCCGACAGGACACGCTGCACGTCCAGCAGGTCATCGGCAACGGCCCCGCCGAGCGTGCCGGTCTGATAGCCGGCGACAAGATCGTGATGGTCGACGACAAGCCGTTCACCGGCAAGACGCTGACCAACGAGGAGGCCATGCACCGTCTGAAAGGCCCCAAGGACACGAAGGTGAAGCTGGGCGTCATGCGCTACGGCGAGAAGAAGGTGCGCGACATCGTGGTCACCCGTGGCGAGATACCCACCAAGAGCGTCACGGCAGTCTACATGCTGGACGAGACGACGGGCTACATCCGCATCAAGAACTTCGGCGAGAACACCTACCCCGAACTGCTCATAGCGCTGGCCAAGCTGTCGCAGCAGGACTTCCAGAACCTGACCATCGACCTGCGCGGCAATACTGGCGGCTACCTGCAGTCGGCCGTCCAGATAGCCAACGAGTTCCTGCCCAAGAACCGCCTTATCGTCTATACACAGGGCCGCAAGTCGCCCCGTCAGGAGTATCGCAGCGACGGTCGCGGCTCGTACCAGAGGATACCGCTCGTCGTGCTCATCGACGAGGGGTCCGCTTCAGCGTCTGAAATCCTGGCCGGTGCCATCCAGGACAACGACCGTGGCACCATCATCGGGCGTCGCTCGTTCGGAAAGGGCCTTGTACAGCAGCCCATCGAGTTCAATGACCGCTCCATGATCCGCCTGACCATTGCCCGCTACTACTCGCCGTCGGGGCGCTGCATCCAGAAGCACTACACCAGCGGCGACAACAAGAACTACGAGGAAGACCTGCTGGCACGCTACGAGCACGGCGAATTCTTTTCACAAGACAGCATCAAGCACGAAGGCAAGGAGTACCACACCAGTATTGGACGTCCCGTCTATGGCGGTGGCGGCATCACACCCGACATCTTCATTGCCGAGGATACCACCGACGTTACTTCCTACTACAAGCAGGCCTCGATGAGCGGACTCATCATTCAGTATGCCTTCGAATACACTGACCAGAACCGCCAGAAACTGAAGGAGTTCAAGACAGCCGACGAACTGGCCTCCTACCTCGTCCGCCAGAACACGGTAGACAAGTTTGCCACCTATGCCGACAAGAACGGGCTGAAGCGCCGCAACCTCATGATACAGCGCTCGCACAAACTGCTGGAACGCTTCATCAACAGCCGCATCATCTACAACATGATGAGTGAAGAGGCTTGGATGCAGTACCTGAACCACGACGACCCCGTAGTCAACGAGACGCTGAAGGTGTTCCGCGAGAAGCGGTCGTTCCCACAGTCTCCTAAGGAGCAAGAGAATGCGCAGAAGAAGGTAGCACAACTCAGGGCCTTCGACTATCGCAGCACGCACTTTAAGGCCACTTTTACTGCTTGCCGTTCATGACCACCAAGCAAGAACTGAGAAGGGCGATTCGTCAGCAGAAGCATACGCATGCTGCTGACGAATCGACTGCTATTATCACTGCGCTGCTACAGAATGAGCATGTACGTCAGGCTCGTACCCTTTTGTTATACAGTGCATTGCCCGACGAAGTACCTACCCGGCAGCTGATTGACGAACTGATGTCACAGGGCAAGCAAGTGCTGTTGCCCCGCGTGGTCAGCGAAACAGAGATGGAACTGCGCTGCTACACCAGCCGCAGCGACCTTGCCGTAGGTGCCTTTGGCATCATGGAACCCGTAGGCGACATATTCTACGACTACGACACCATCGACGTAGCCATCATTCCTGGCATGGCTTTTGACCTTGCCGGCCACCGCTTGGGACGAGGCCGCGGCTATTACGACCGCTTCCTCTCACGGGTACCTCATGTCTACAAGATTGGCGTGTGCTACCCGACCCAATTGGTAGACCGTGTGCCTACTGACCCTCACGACATCGTGATGGACTGCGTCATCAGCGTATAATGCTATATTTCAAGAGAAACGGATGTCGCTGATGACCTGCTCGCCGACCACGTCATTCAGCTTCTTCACCAGTTCCTGCCGCATCATCGAGAGGTCGGCACGCAGCGCAGGATTTGACAGTCGGACATGCAACGTCTGGTTGTATATATAGGTGTTCAGCGTATAGCGCGCTATCACGGGACCGGCCACAACGGGCCACGACTCGACGAGCCGCTTCTGGTTGAGCGGTGTCTCCAGGCCTTGTTCACGCAACACCTGCAGCACGAGGTCCTTAACCATTTTCACTTCTCGCTTGAACATACGAGTGCAAAGGTACTGCCTTTTTCCCAATTCTCCAAAAATATCATCCTCATTCCTCTGTAATTTCACATTTTCGTATCTTTGCTGAGTCACTTAAATGGTAGTAAAGAACTTCAAGAAAGTGCTACAGAAGAGTGATGACAGTCAATTGGCTGGGTGGACAATATATCCAACAGCCAATGGCACCTTGTTGTTGCAAAACGAGGAGAGGAAGTCCTGACTTCGGCGGTTTTAACATTTTGTGAGACACTCATCTTCCAAAGCCTCG
>CAMJWJ010000003.1 GCA_946409435.1 uncultured Prevotella sp.
GAGGGGCTGACAGGAAAATTTAGCATCCAAAACTATTAGTTGCGGATTTTAGGTTAATATTTTTTCCATCACGTGCTGAGTTAACAGGCGATTACATCGTTTTTTTTTACTTTTTATTCTATTTCCTTTGATAATTCTCTTTTTCTTCGTATATTTGCACCCGACACTTGAAACAAGCATATTAACACAAAAATAATATAAACTATGATGAAAAAGAGCTATATCACTCCGGCAATGGAGAGCATGGAGTTTCAGCCCGTCGAGCTGCTGAATGCCAGCGGCGTGTCAGGCAGCAACGGCATAACCTATGGCGGTGTCGATTTAGATGGTACAGTGACGCCAGGTTCGCGCGAACTGGAGGATTTGCTGGGACTGCCCGGCTTTATTTTCGAGTGACCAGCCTGCTCAAGTGCAACAATGCTGAAGATACTCAACACGACACATCGCTATCGGCAAGAAAGACGTTATAAACAAGAAAGAAAAATCCGAAATGCTTGGCTTTTCGGATTTTTCTTTTTAACTTTGCAGTCCTAATACTTGCAGCAGAAATACCAGCGCCCATAAGAAAGTAAAAAAATGACTGAGAACTACTACATCGAACAGCTACGGCAGGAGGTAGAACATAAAGTCGGCAGAAAGATAAAGACTCCCAAGGACTTTGAACTTTTGAGAGACGTAATCTATGAGGAGTGCCACACCATGCTCAGCATATCTACTTTGAAGCGCATCTGGGGGTATGTTCAGACGGACAGCTCGCCCCGCTCCTCGTCGCTCGAGCCGCTGGTAGCATTCGTGGGATATGACGACTGGGATGCATTCGTTGCTGCACAGTCGACACCTGACAATACTGAGCGGCCACGCCGCCGCAACAACATCTTCTATGCCCTGGCGGCATTACTGACCATCATCATAGCTACGGCCTGCTACTTTACGTTTTCTGAAAAAGATGTCGTAAAAAAAACTTTCCAGCAGGCAAACTCAACAAAACGTGTGCTGCACAAAGGACAAGACTGTTTTCGAGATACGGAAGATTACTTGAGGCTCTTCGGTATAGCGAGCAGCGACACCAACTACTTCCGCCCCGTGCCCGGCATGCAGAATGTCTATGTGTGGGGGCCTGAATACCACCATCCCGTATGGCACAACGAAGGCGACAGCTCACAGCTGCTGCCCACCATCACCGAATACTGGACACCGCTGCCCGGCGAGAAAGCATATCACACCAAGGAGTACGTCAAGGAGGTGAACAGCAAACTCTATTACGAGCGCAGTGTGAAAGACGAGATTCGCATCACGTTCATGAAGTACCTCGTCGACGGATTTTATGTCTTTCTCGGCATCTATTGCATGGACCGCGAGCACTCAACGGAAGAACATTTCGTTTGGAAACGCATAGCCGACGACTGTGACCTTGGCAAGTTGCAACAGCTAAACGAGCTGCACAGCATGTAGAGCCACAAGCAAGGAAAAGCCCCGATGAAATGGGCGTTTTTTCTTTTTGAACCAATTTGAATTAATTTGAACCTGCAAAAGAAACACCCTTGCTGTTGCAACGATACTGCCTTTTACCTTATCTTTGCAACATCTTTGCAACAATATTTCATCAAAACCTAAAAGAACATGAGGATTGTATTTCTTTCTCTATTGCTGGCGACCGCTGTTTCTTCAGTCGCACAGACATTTCATGAGGTAGGAGGTATCCGATACCTCGAAAAAGACGGCAACACGGTTGTTGTTGCCCGTCAGGACAAGGAACTGGCCGACGCTATAACCATCCCGGCCACTATCACAGTGAACAATACCGACTTTTCGGTGACGGGCATCATCTCTCCCGACGACAGTGAGAGCGGAGGCGGTGGCGCCTTCCAAGAGTGCGGCATCACAGCTGTCGACCTGAGTGCACTCAGCATCACTGCAATCCCCGACCAGTGCTTCCAAGGCTGTAGTCTGCTCAGCAACGTGACGCTGCCCGCCAGCATCGCTGCAATTGGCAACAATGCCTTCAGCGGCTGCATGGCTCTGACGACCCTGACACTGCCTGCCGGTGTCAACGAACTAGGCGAAGGTGCCTTCAAAGGTTCGGGACTCACGGCATTTACCATTCCCGCCGGTGTGACAGAACTAAAAAGCGAAGTGCTCCGCGACACGAAGATTACCTCGCTCGAGATACCTGCAAGCGTCACCAAGTTAGGCACTCACGCCTTTGCCTCAGACTTGCGGGATACTGAAGGACTGGCCGTCAGCAAGACGGTGACAATGGGGCAGCGCGACTGCCGCAACATCGAGTTCGTAGGCGACTGGGGCATCACGGCATTCGGCGACATGACGACCATCAACTTGCAGGTGCCTGCTGGCGGAAAGGTGGTCTACCAAGAGTACATGCCCTGGATGAACATGAACATCACGGAGTATGGCGAGGACGCTGGTCCTGCACTCACTCCCGACCAGCGCCATGTCACCATCGACGGCATTCTCTACATGCTGAAGGACGGCAAGGCCTCAGTAGCCATTCAGCCCGAAACGCTCAGCGGCGAGGTCAGCATACCCGAGAAGGTGACCTATGAAAGCACAGACTACGACGTGACTGCCGTCATGGGCAGCTACTGGAGCTATGGCCACTTGTATTCAGACTACTACCACTACAACGGTGCCTTCACACAGACTGCAGTGACAAGAGTCACGCTGCCCGCCAGCATCAAGACCATCGGCCATCACGCCTTCTGCGAAGCCCAAGAGTTGCAGGAGGTGGTGCTCAGCGAGGGTGTCACCACCATTGAGGAGAACGCCTTCGCCTACTGTCCAAAGCTTACCACCATCAACATTCCCACCACAGTGACCACCCTGCCCTACGGTGTACTGCGCGAGTGCCCCAATCTTACGACGCTCACACTGAACGAGGGCATCACCTCGGTAGGCAACGAAGCACTACTGAACACAGGCATCGAAACACTCACCATCCCCTCCACCTGTACGCTCTTCGGCTATGAGGCATTGGAGATTCCTGCACTGAAGACGCTACGTCTGAACGCAACGGAACCGGCAAACGTGAAAGCCATCGACTACAACGGCAACCCGGCCACGATGAACGGCACCGTCTTCGGTCACGACAGCCAGCAGGAGGAGACTCGCCAGCGACTGGCCGGCGTAGACCTCATCGTGCCGCTCGGAACGGCAGATACCTACAAGGCGCTGGCTCCGTGGAGCAACTTCCGTAGCGTCACCGACCAAGGCAGCTCTTACTTGAAGCTCGACGGTGACTTCTTCGCTGCACCCGCAGGGGCGTTCACCATCAACACCGCCCCAGAATATGAATACCATGACGGATGGTACGAGGACACCTATACTCACGGGCTGAACCTCAAGGAGGGTACCACCGTCACCTTCAGCACCACAGGCACTTCGTGGGTCTACGTCTATCTCTTCTCCAGCAACAGCAACACGGTGAAGCTCGACGGCGAGGAGATTACCAACAGCGAGATAGGCGACGACCAGTCGGGCACCTACTCCTTCCGTCGCTACGACAGGCTGGTAGAGGGCAGCGGAGAGCACACCATCACCTGCAACACGTATGAAGGCAACCAGTGGCCGTGCATGTTCCTGCTGAGAGTGCAGAACGTAAACGGAGCATACCACCAGCCGCAGGAGATTGGTGTCAACATCGACGGTATCAAGTACGTGCTGAGCGAGAAGAGCGAGGGTGGCGTCATCACCCGTACTGCCACCATCGCCCGCCAAAGCACCAGCCTGAGCGGCGAGGTAAGCATCCCTGCAAAGGTAAGCTATGCCAAGACCGTGCTGGAAGGCAACAACTGGGTTACGCTGCCAGCATACGACTATGACGTGACTGCCATGGCTGCCGCCGGCTTCAACATTGACGAGGCACCGGGCATCCACCGCTCTACAGACGGAGCATTCCAGGACTGCCAGATTACGAGCATTAGCCTGCCTGCCACGCTGACAGAGATACCCGACGGTACCTTCAACAACTGCCAGAAACTGACAAAGGTCACCCTCGCCGAGGGAATCACCAGAATCGGGGCTGGTGCCTTTGCCAACTGTACCAGCCTGCAGGACATCTACCTGCCCGAGACCGTCAGCGACATGGAGGGATGGTACATCTTCGGCAACTGTACCAGTCTGAAGAAGGTGAACACGCCCAAGCTGGTAACCTCGTTAGGTAACGGATGCTTTATGGATAGCGGCATCGAGACATTCCTCATACCGAAGACGCTCACAAGCCTCGGTGAGGCCTGCTTTGCTGCCAAGAACCTGAAAAACATCAAGATTTGCCACGAGACCTACACGGCCGCCGAGGGCGACAACACGGCCACCATCAACTTCCCCGAGGGATCTTTCGACGATGTGAGCGGCATCACGCTCATCGTGCCAAGCGGCAAGAAGGAGTCACTCTATTCACAGGTTTATCCGTGGAAGGACTTTGGTGACATTATCGAATACACCGACCAGAACGACGAGCACCAGTACAACGCCTACCGACTGGACTACGAGGAGGAAACGCCCGCAGCGGCTCGTGGAGACATAGCCCTCACGCACCGTGCTGCCAACAGCTCGCTTACAGGTACGCTGGACTACACACCTTCGGGTGTTGAACTCACCCTGCCCGAGAGAATCACGAAGAATCTCTACACCTATCTGGCTACATGGAAGGACAAGCCCGAAAAAATGCCTGCCAGCGATCAGGTGGTGAAGGTCGTCTTGGAACTGTTAGGTGACCTGACGGGCGACAAGACGCTGGACACTCAAGATGCTATCAAACTGATTGACAAATTCCTCAACGGCCTGAACGATGAGACCAAGAGGATTGCCGACATCAATGGTGACGGCATGGTAGATACCCAAGACGCCATTCTGGTCATCAACATTTTCCTGAACTCAAATGCAACAGAATAACATGAAAAAGATAATCATCAATATCGTGGCCGCTTTAGCCATAGGCACAGCCGCCACCGCACAAAGTCTTTCAGTAGCCGATGTTAATGTGGTGCCAGGCACCACGGCATCCTACAGCATCACCATCAATGTGGGAGACGGCGAGTATTCTGGTTTCCAGTACGAGATAGCATTCCCTGCTACGGGCTTTTCCACTCCCGATGCTGGCAAGTCGACGGTGAACGCTTCCTGGGAGGGAGGTTCCGTCAATCCCGGTGCTCTGACAGCGGGGGCCGGCAAAGTGTCGGTACTCTCCATGCAAAACGTGAAACTGCCTGCGGGCGACTTTGCAGTAGGCACCATATCGTTCAGCGTCGACAGCGAGGTACCTCTGGGTACCTACGATGTAACCATCACCAATATTGAGTTCCTTTCTACTACTACACGTACTCCGGCACCAGACGTAACGTTTAAGGTGAGCGTGGTGGACAAGCTGACGGTCATCTTAGACGAGAATTCCACTGAACTGCCTGCAACAGCAACAGATGTTAACGTTAGCGTGAAACGTACCATCAATGCCAACGAGTGGGGCACTATCTGCCTGCCCTTCGCCATGAACGAAGCTCAGGTAAAGGCTGCATTTGGAGACGACGTGCAGCTGGGAGATTTCACAGGTTACGAGACGGAGGAGGATATTGAAGAGAACATTGTCGGCATCACGGTGAACTTCAATGACGTAAGTACCATAGAGGCTAACCATCCGTATGTCATAAAGACCAGTCAGACCATTACGGAGTTCTCTGTCAATGACGTTGACATCGATGCAGAGGATGAACCTACAGTGGCTACCGTAAAGCGCACTAAGAAACAGTGGAGCGAAATGATTGGCACCAATGCTGCCAAAACCGTGACAGGTATGGAGAACTGTCTCTTCCTAAGTGGTGGAAAGTTCTGGTATGCCAAGGGTGACAAGGATTTCAAGGCATTCCGCGGATACTTCGACTTCTATGACGTGATGACTTCTGTGGAGGAGGCTGGTGCCCGCATCAACATCTCGTTCGATGGCACCACCACTGGAATTGGGAACCTGCAGAGACAGAAAGACAACCGTCGCTACTACAACCTGAAAGGTCAGCAGGTACAACATCCGGCAAAGGGCCTGTACATCACCAATGGCCAGAAGGTCGTTATGAAATGAGAAGTGAGAAATGAGAATACAAAAGAGAATAGACTATGAAAAAGAACTATATCACTCCGACAATGCAGAGCATGGAGCTGCAGCACGTGCTACTGCTGACAGGAAGCGGTGTTACCAGCAGCAATGGTTTTGACATCCCCTTTGGTGGTATCGATGCAGATGGAACTCTGCCTCCCGGTTCCCGCGAACTGGAGAACGTGCTGGGGCTGCCAGGCTTCGTCTTTGAGTAACAGCTAAACACACATTACTATATTATATATGAAAGAAAAATCCGAAATGCTTGGCTTTTCGGATTTTTCTTTTTAACTTTGCAGCCCTAACACTTACAGCATAATACCAGCGCCAATGAAGAAATGGACCATCGATGACTCCAAGGAGCTCTACAACATCAACGGCTGGGGCACCAGCTATTTCGGTATCAACGACCAGGGCAACGTCTACGTGACACCCTGCAAGGACGGCACGGAAATCGACCTCCGCGAGGTGATGGACGAGCTATCGCTGCGCGACGTGCAGTCCCCTGTGCTGCTGCGCTTCCCCGACATTCTGGACAACCGCATCGAAAAGACGTGGAGCTGCTTCAAGAAAGCCGCCGAAGAGTACGACTACAAAGCCGAGAACTACGTGGTGTTCCCCATCAAGGTCAACCAGATGCAGCCCGTGGTGGAAGAGATTATCTCGCACGGCCGTAAATTCAACCTCGGCATCGAGGCCGGCTCGAAACCCGAGCTGCACGCCGTCATCGCCGTTCAGTGCCAGAGCGACTCCATCATCATCTGCAACGGCTACAAGGACCAGTCGTATATCGAACTGGCCCTGCTGGCTCAAAAGATGGGCAAGCGCATCTTCATCGTCGTCGAGAAACTGAACGAGCTGGAAATCATTGCCCGTGAAGCCAAGAAGTTAGGCGTCAGACCCAACATCGGCATCCGTATCAAGCTGGCGTCAAGCGGCAGCGGCAAGTGGGAGGAGAGCGGCGGCGACGCATCGAAGTTCGGACTGACCAGCGCCGAGCTGCTGGAAGCCCTGGAGATGCTGGACAAGAAGGACATGCGCGACTGTCTGCGACTCATCCATTTCCACATCGGTTCGCAGATTACGAAGATACGCCGCATACAGACTGCTCTCCGCGAGGCCTCGCAGTTCTATGTCCAGCTGCACAAGATGGGCTACAACGTAGACTTCGTAGACTGCGGTGGCGGACTGGGCGTCGACTATGACGGCACACGGTCGCCCAGCAGCGAGTCGTCGGTGAACTACTCCATCCAGGAGTATGTCAACGACTGTATCTACACCTTCGTCGACGCTGCCAACCGTAACGGCATCCCCCACCCCAACCTCATCACCGAGAGCGGCCGCTCGCTGGCTGCCCACCACTCGGTGCTGGTCATCGACGTGCTGGAGACCGCCTCGCTGCCCGAGATGCCTGAGGAGTTTGAACCCGACGAGAACTCCCACCAGCTGGTGAAAGACCTCTACGAGATATGGGACAACCTGTCGCCGCGCAACGTGCTGGAGGACTGGCATGACGCCGAGCAGATACGCGAAGAGGTGCTCGACCTGTTTGCCCACGGCATCGTCGATCTGAAGACACGTGCCGAGATTGAGGCCATGTACTGGAGCGTGTGCCACGAGATACACGCGCTGGCCAAGAACCTGAAGCACATTCCCGAAGAGCTGATGAACATCGACAAGCTGCTGGCCGACAAGTACTTCTGCAACTTCTCGCTGTTCCAGAGCCTGCCCGACTCGTGGGCCATCGACCAGATATTCCCCATCATGCCCATCCAGCGGCTCAACGAGCGACCCACGCGTAACGCCACCATACAGGACATCACGTGCGACTCAGACGGCAAGATAGCCAACTTCGCCACCAACCGCCACAACTCGCACTCGCTGCCCGTCCACACGCTGAAGAAGAACGAGGACTACTACCTCGGCGTCTTCCTCGTGGGAGCCTATCAAGAGATACTCGGCGACATGCACAACCTCTTCGGCGACACCACGGCCGTACACATCTCTGTGAAGGACGGCCACTACCACATCGACCAGGTGTTCGACGGCGAGACGGTGGAGGAGGTGCTGGAGTACGTACAGTACGAACCCAAGAAACTGGTGCGCCAGCTGGAGATATGGGTGGCGAAGAGCGTCAAGCAGGGCAAGATAACCCTCGACGAGGGCAAGGAGTTCCTGTCGAACTACCGCTCAGGACTCTATGGATACACTTATTTGGAATAAGAGATGAAAGAGAGCATCACAATAGTAAAGGTAGGAGGAGCTGTAGTCGAGGACGAACTACAGCTCTCTCAGTTGCTGAGCGACTTTGCTGCCATACCTGGCCGCAAGGTACTGGTACACGGCGGCGGACGGAAAGCCACCAAGATGGCTGAACGCCTGGGCGTCGAGACACACATGGTGAACGGACGGCGCATCACCGACGCTGCCATGCTGGAGGTAGTGACCATGGTCTACGGCGGACTGGTCAACAAGAACGTTGTGGCCCGACTGCAGGCACACGGTGTCAACGCCATCGGACTGACAGGTGCCGACGCTGACATCATACGCTCACACAAACGGCCGCCAGTAGCCATCACCACGACAGACAACGATGGCGGTACGCAGGCCGTCACCGTCGACTTCGGTTTCGTCGGCGACGTCGACCTTGCTGACGGTGACATGCTGGCCCGGCTGATAGAAGCCGGCATCACACCCGTCGTCGCCCCACTGACGCACGACGGCCAGGGTCACATTCTCAACACCAATGCCGACACGATGGCTTCGGAAACTGCCAAGGCGCTGGCACCGCTGTACGACGTGACGCTCATCTTCGCCTTCGAGAAGCGTGGCGTGCTGCGCAACCCTGACGACGACGACAGCGTGATACAGACCATCACACACGCCGACTTCGACCGCTACCGTGCCGACGGCACCATCAGCGGCGGCATGCTGCCCAAGATCGAGAATGCACTCAGCGCCGTCGACGCCGGTGTCCGTCGTGTCATCATCACCAAGGCCGACGCCATCGACGGACAGCAGGGAACGGTGATTGTAAATGAAGAGTGAAGAATGAAGAGTGAAGAATTTGCTGCCGCCCACGGAGATGAGGAATGAAGAATTTGCTGCCGCCCACGGGAGGAACAAGTGAAGATAAGAGATGACAGGTTTTATTTTGTGAAAGAGAAGAACTTCCAGAACGACGTGCTGCCGCTAAAGAACGAGCTCTACCGGATGGCACTCCGCATCACGCAGAACCGCGAGGATGCCGAGGACGTTGTACAGGAAACGATGATGAAGGTATGGCGGCGACGCGACGAGTGGCCACAGATAGCATCCATGGAGGCCTTCTGCCTCACCATCTGCCGCAACATCGCCATTGACAAAGTGCGCCGAATGGACAACCTGTCGCAGTCGCTCGACGACAACGTCGACCCCATCGACTCCAGCCATACCGCCAACCCCGAAGAACAGACTATACAGAACGACCGTACCCAGCTGGTGGTCCAACTCATCAGCCAACTGCCCGAACGGCTACGCAGCTGCATGCAGCTACGCGACATCGAAGGCAAGAGCTACCGCGACATCGCCACCATACTCGGCATCACCGAACAGCAGGTAAAGGTGAACATCTTCCGCGCCCGACAGACCATACGCGAGCGTTTCCAACAGGTCAAATAGTTCATAGTTCATAATTCATAGTTCATAATTCATAATTCATAGTTCATAATTCATAGTTCATAGTTTTTTTTAAAAAAAATCATATTTCTGTAACTTTTACTTTTAACAAACGTCTTCAATATAGAGACCCAAGATAATAACTTATGGATTACAAGTACATCGAACAGCTCATGGAGCGTTACTGGAACGCCGAGACGACCCTCGAGGAGGAGCGCGTGCTTCGGGCATTCTTCAGCCAGCAGGACATACCCGCCGGCATGGAGCAGTGGCGCGCACTGTTTACCGACGATGCCACCAACCAGACGCTGGACGATGACTTCGATACCCGTATCATGCAGATGATTGGGCAGGAGAGCCTGGAACGGCCCGCCTTCACCGCCAACCTCACACAAGGCGAGGAGCGCGGCACCGCCCGTCGCATCAGCCTGAAGGAACGCATCATGCCTCTCTTCCGCGCTGCTGCCGTGGTAGCCATCATCATCACTGTGGGGGGAGCCCTGCAGGCACCTTGGGACAACAGCTGGAACAGCCCCGCCGACTATGCTGCCCTGCAGCAGAACGTCGACACCGTGGCTGCAGTGCAGCCCATCCAGGCCGAGAACATCAGCGATGTCACCGTCGACAGCGCCCGAGTGCTCGTCGTGGGGCAGGCCAAGAACTAAGATTTCTATGCTTTCTCTATATTTTAATCATGTTTAGTTAAAACACCACGAAGCTGTGAAGCTTCACCGTTCGACCCGAAAAAAACAAAAGCGGTCGATTTCTCTCAAATTTTTCATAACATACTAACGCTGGAGGGGCTGTCATCCGATGAGACGGAGGCAGCCCTCTTCCTTTCCTATCCGAAAACCTGCTGGTAGGATGAAGATTCCATCCAACAGGTTCGTAGAGTAAACAGTCGAGAGGACCTCTCATGTTGTTGAGAAGTCCTCTCGATGAATTGCTATCAATAGTTTTGCAACGTGATTATTCGGCCGGCGTATCGCTCAGCGGGTCGAACAGTCCGTCGGCGTTGCGCTTGAAGTCGTGCCAGCCAACGGTCTGGTGCAGCGTCACGTTGTTCTGCATGGCGTTGGCCTTCAGACCCAGGAAGTAGTACTTCGGCAGGTAGGTCACCACCAGTGCGTCGTCGTTACCGTCGGCATTGACGTCCTTACGCTCCAGGTAGGTGTCGTACCAGTTGGCCAGTGCCTCCACCTTGGGGTCGCCGTAGGCCGTGCCGTCGTAGGTTATCTGCTCGTCCAGCGTCAGTGCGGCAGGACGGTCGGCGAAGGCCGGGTCGGTGGCCTGTGCCGTCTTGCAGTAGAGCACGATGCTGTGGCGCTTCTGGCCGTTCATGTACCATGTCGTGCCGTCGCTGTTGGTCAGCCCGAGCCAGCGGTTGGTGTCGCCGCCGAAGCCCGTGACGCCCCATCCGGCGTGCAGCGTCTCCTGGTTGCGGCCGCCGTCGAAGAGCATCCAGCGACGCATGTCGTCGAAGCGCTTACCCTCGTAGGCCAGCTCCACCTGGCGCTCGTAGAGCACCTGCTTGATGGCAGCCTGCGTGGTAGACATGTCGCCCAGTCCGTAGTTGTTGTCAGCCGTGTAGCCTACGCGGGCACGGATGTCGGCCAGCGCCTGGAAAGCCTCGTCGGTCTTGCCGGCACCGGCGGCAGCCTCGGCAAAGTTGAGCAGCACCTCGGCGTAGCGCACGCTAAGCAGCGGGGCGGCTGACTTCTGGAAACCCTTCGGGTTGGAGTTGCTGATGAGGAACTGGTAGAGCACGTTGGTCGACAGGTGGTAGTCCTGCGTACGCTTGCGCACGAACACGGAGTTGCCGCTGGTCTTGTCGGCCGTTCCGCCAAGGTTGTCGGCCCAGTAGCCGTTGCTGGTGGTCACCTTCGTCAGGTCGTCGGCATTGTCGTTCCACTGGTAGCTCCACAGCTGGTAGTCCTTGCCCGTGGGGTAGAGCAGCCGCTGGGTCTGGTCGTCGTTGGTGACGTAGGGCACGATGCTGGCCAGCGCTTCGTTAGACAGGGCGTTCTCGCCCTCGCTGAACTGCCACTCCGTGCCGGGGAAGGCGAAGGTGCGGTAGAAGCGCGGGTCGCGGTTGAGCCAGAACTTCGTCTTGTCGTAGGCTATGGCGCTCTCGCCGGGCTTCTTGCCGTCAGCCATGGGGAAGAGGTCTATCATTTCGGCTGTGGGCTTCAGTCCGCCGCCACCGTTGGTGTTGCTCGGGCGGATGCTGTTCTCCCATGTGTTCCACTTGCCGTAGTCAGGCTGTCCGCTGACGTTGTCGTTGGTGTTGTAGAGCGTCATGAAGACACCTTCGCGCACGCTGCCGTCACTGCCGTCGTAGGTCATCCAAATGCGGTTCCAGTTTGCAGCGTTCTGCGCTCCGGCGTTGCCTTTGTAGGCCAGTCCGATGCCGCCCTGCTGGAGCAGGTCGAGTGCCTGCTTGTTGGCTTCGTAGGCTGCCTGCCAGCGACTGGCGTCGTTGGTGCGGTTGAACAGCGGGCTGGCGTAGTAGAGCAGCACCCACCCCTTCAGGGCTTGGGCCAGTCCGCTCGTGACGCGACCGAAGTCTACGCCCTCGTTGGCCCAGCGGGCCGGCAGGTATTCAGCTGCCAGGTCGAGGTCTTTGCAGATGAAGTCGATGCAGTCCTTGGTCGTCTGGCGCGGCACGATGAGGTTCTGGGCCTGACTGCCTATGGGGTCCTGTACGTGGTCGATGATGGGCACGCCGCCGTACAGCTTCACCATATTGAAATAGGTGTATGCGCGGAAGAAGTAGGCCTGGCCCAGCAGTGGTTTCTTGTCCTCCTCGCTGATGCCTTCCGAACCTCTGACGCCCTCGATGATGTCGTTGCAGTTGCGTATGTGGCCCCACGGGCTGTAGGTGTCGTTGGCCACGAAGAAGTAGTCGTAGACGTTGTTGTAGGTCAGCTCCTCCTGCGGGTTCACCCACATGGAGAAGCCACCGTACTCTTCGGTGCTCTTCGACCATTTGTCGGCCAGTCCGATGCTGGTCCAGTCGTTCTGCTTGTTGGTGCCGTTACCGTCGCCGCCGTTGCTGGGCAACAGCCAGAAGTAGACGCTGTTGATACGCTCCGTTGCGGCAGCCACCGAACCGTACGTGTTCGACGAGTCGAAGTTGCCGTAGTTCTTCTTATCCTTCAGGAACTCGTCGCTGCACGACGTGGCCAGGAGCAAGGTGGCAAGGAGGCTGACGGACAGCTGGCCCGCGGCCTTCTTGCAGTTGGTTATGTTGTGATGTATGTATTTCATATTAGTATAATTCATAAATTTTCATTCTGCATGATGAACTAAGCGTTAGAACGAGACGTTAACACCCAGCGTGTATTTACGCAGGTTGGGGTAGCGGGTGTACGTGCCGCCATACGATGCCCATGCCTTGTCGGGGTAGGGGTTGTAGAAGTTGATAGCGTTCTGCACAGTCAGGTTCAGACGGACGCTGCTCAGTCCTATCTTGTTGGTCCATGCCTTGGGAAGGGCGTAGGCCACGGTGATGTTGCGCAGGGCTACGTTGGCAGCGTTGACCATCCAGAAGGTAGAAGCAAGGTTGTTCAGCGAGTAGCGCATGTTAGGCATGCTGGCCTCGAGGTTGCGCGGCACGGTGATGTTGCCCTGGGCGTCGTAGATGTCCTTGTAGTTGAACATGTCGGCAAACGACGACGGCATGTTCTCGTACTCGTAGTTGGTGGCAGCCTGGCGGAAGTTGGTCTGGATCATGGCCTTCGCACCCCAGCTGGCGGCCAGCTGGGCCGACAGGGTGAGGCTCTTCCACGAGCCACCGAAGTTCAGCGTGAAGCCGTAGGGGCAGCTGGAGTGCTCGCTGATGCGGACGTAGTCGTTCTTGTCGATCTTGCCGTCGGGACCGCCCCACGTACCGTTGCCGTTGTTCTCGCCACGGACGTCCTTGTAGATGAGCATACCTGGATAGATGGCGTCCTTCTTCAGTCCGCAGTACTCGGTGATGTTGTACTTGGTGAAGTACTCGTCGATGTCCTGCTGCGAACGGAACATGCCAATGCACTGGTAGCCCCAGACGCCACGGTCGGCACGTCCGCCGCGCACGATGCCGTCAAGGTCGGGGATGGCTTGGAAGTTGCTCTCGAGGATTTCGTTGTCGCTGTAGCCCGTCGACAGCTTCACCCAGTAGTTGATGTCCTTGCCTATCTTGTCGCGCCAGCCCAGCGTGAGCTCCCAGCCCCATGAGTTGATGCGGCCGTAGTTCTCGGGCGTGGCCTGCGTACCGACGGTGGCAGGGAAGTCCTCCGTACCGGTACGGACGGCAAAGAGGTCGCGGCCACGGTCGAAGTAGTAGTTGAAGTTGACCGACAGGCGGCTCTTCAGGAAACGCATGTCGATACCGATGTTGGTCTTGTAGGTCTTGTCCCAGTGTACGTCGCTGTTGACGCCGGCCTTAGGCATGACGTCGCCGATGCCCACGGGGTTGTTGGTACCCTTGTTGCCGAAGACGGCACCCTTGGCAAGGTCGCGGTTGTAGAGCTGTGCCCACAGCCAGGCACGGATGTTGTCGCGACCCATGAGGCCCCAGCTGGCACGAATCTTCAGGAAGTCAATCCAGGTGACCTTCTCCTTAAACCAGTTTTCCTCGCTGATGACCCAGCCGACACTGAACGAGGGGAAGAAGCCCCAGTAGTTCTTGGGAGCAAACTTGGTGGAGGCGTCGGAACGCATGAGGAACTCGAAGAGGTACTTGCTGGCGTAGGCGTAGTTTACACGGCCAACGTAGGAAAGCATACCGCTCTCGGCACGGTTGAATTCGGTAGACTGGTCACCGTCGGCACCCATCGAGCGGCTCTGTCCGTCGTGGTAGGATATGGGGTTGGTGACGGTGCCTGTGACGTACTCCGTCTCCGACTCGCTCTTCTCGATGGAGAACAGGGCGTTGACGTCGTGCTTGCCAAACTGGCGGGCATACTGCAGCGTGAAGTTGAACTGGTAGCTCTGCGTCTCGGTCATGTTGCGGCGCAGGTAGCCCTCGCTGGCCAGCTTCAGCAGCGAGAAGTTCGACGTGGCATTGTAGGGGTCCTCGTCTAAATAGAGGTGGTTGCCGCTACCGGCGCGGTTGATCAGCCGATAGATGTCGAGCGACGTGCTGGTGGTGTTGGTCTTTGCCGAACTGATGTTCTTTGAGTACGACACTTTTGCCGACAGTCCTTTCAGTGGCTTGATCCAGCCAAGGTCAAACTCGAGGCTACCGTTGATGCTGAGGTTGTGAGACTTCGTCTGGGCGTTGTCGCTGCTGTTCTGCACGGCACGGAAGTTGTACAGACGGGTTGCCGACGTCGGCGTGGTGTTCTCCATGCCGGAGTAGGCTATGGGGTAGCCTCCCATGTAGTCGGGAACGAATGGCAGGTGCGTCATCAGCCACTTGTAGTCGTAGTCGGTGCCGCCACCCTCGGGAGCTACCGAGTTGTTACGCTCGCCCCAGTCGCCGCTGACCTGCAGGGCGCTCTTGACGTACTTGCCTATCTTGCCGTTCACGCCGGCACGGAAGTTGTAGCGGTCGTAGGACAGGCGGCCGATGTTACCGTCCTGGTTGTAGTAGCTGACACTGCCGAAGTAGGTGGCCTTGTCGTTACCGCCGTTGATGTTGACGTTGTGGCGCTGGGTGAAGGCAGCCTTCCACTCGCGGTCCAGCAGGTCGTAGTTGATGTTGCGTGCAGCCTCGATCTCGTCTTGCTGGAACAGCTGGGTGCGCAGCTCGATGTTATCCTGCGTCGACGTGTTGGCAGCGCGTATCGTGTTGTACACCTTCATGTAGTCGGCCGAGTTGAGCATCTTAGGCGTGTAGAGGGCGTTGGTCCATCCAAACTGGCCCGAGTAGGATATCTTCGGAGCACCCTGGTCGCCCTGCTTGGTCTTGACGAGCACGACACCGTAGGCGGCACGTGCACCGTAGACGGCGGCTGATGCGTCCTTCAGCACGGTGATGCTTTCCACCTCAGAGACGTCGAGGTTGTTGAAAGCCTCCTCGGTAGAGATGAATCCGTCGATGACGTACAGCGGCTTGGGGTCGGCATCGCCACCATGCGTAGCGTCGGGGGTGACGCTGGTAGCCACTGCGCTCTGTCGGATTTGCAGCGAGGGCGTCTCGCCCGGTCGTCCGCTGCCACTGCTGACGCTGACGCCGTTGAACTGACCCACGAGGGCGTCGCCGAGGCTACCCACCGAGAGATCCTGTATGTCCTTCGGCGATACGGTCTCGATGGCGCCGGTGACGTTTTTCATCTTCTGCGTACCGTAACCCACTACGACAACCTCCTCCAGGCTCTGTCGGTCTTCCTCCAGTGTGACGGTACCGCCGGGTTTCACGGTCTTGGTGATGTAGCCGATGTAGCTGATGGTCACTTTGCCATTTTTCGGCACGGCAATCTTGTAGACGCCGTCAAGGCCGGTGACCGTGGCCTGTTTCGTGCCCGCTACGGTGACGGTAGCGCCTATGACAGGCTCGCCCATGTCGTCGAGCACCGTGCCAGTCACCGTCTGGTCCTGTGCCATGGTGGGCAGTGCGGTCCATGCCATCAAGGCAGTCAGGCAAATACTGATGATGAGTGTTCTTTTCATATCTGTTGTTTTTTAGTTTCGTACATTGGTTTACTGAGCGAGGTTGTCAAAGGCATACCAGCGCGGGTCGCCAGTCTGTTTCTCTACCTGCTCGGCTCCGGTGGGCTTGAATATCAGGTGCTCGGGGTCGATGAAGGCGGGATCGGTGGTCAGCACGAAGCCTGTGTCGTAGTTGCTCTGGTCGCTGGGCTCGCCGTTGTTCCAGTAGGTGTTGTTGGCCGAGTTCCACGTGCTGCCGTTGCCCAGACGTCCGTTACCCATCATGCGGCGTGCTATCTGACCGTCGGCACAGTCGTACCAGATGTTGTTTTGCAGGTCGTAGGCCGAGTAGTTGCTGATGCCCGAGTAGTTGGCCCACTGTCCGCTGGCCACCTTGTAGAACGTGTTGTTGGTGTAGGTCAGCGTAGTGTGGTCGCTGGTGGTCCAGCCCAGACGGTCGACGCGCACCGAGTTGTTGTAGCGCAGGAAGTACTTCGAGTTGCCCTCGCCAATCTGTGCTACGGTGCTGTTGACGATTGAAAAGTCCTTCACGCCGCCGCCCTGGAAGGCCAGGAACGACTCGTTTTTGATGCGCTCGGTGACGGTGCTCATGAGGATGACGGCATCCTTGATCATAAAGTTGACCACGGCCCACGACTTGTTGTTGTCGTAGAAGAGGTTGCCGCTGACGCCCAGGATGTTGCAGTTCTGCAGCCGGACGTAGTCGATGAGAAAGTAGTTCTTGGGCTTGGTGATGCCCACATCCTCGGTGGGATCCTCTTCATACTTGTAAGCCTCCATGAAGGGCTTGACACTGGCGCGGGCATTGACCGTGACGTACTTCAGCGTGAAGTCGTTCGACACGATGAAGTTGGCACTGTCGGCCAGCGTGATGGTGGCGTAGTCGTGCTTGTCGGTGGTGCGCAGCGTCACCTTATGGTAGTTGAAGTTCAGCGGCTTGCGCAGCGAGTAGGCTGCTCCCGGCACGAGGTCGAAGGTCAGCTCCTGCGTGTAGGCCACGGTGTCCGAGATAGGATTCTCCTCGAAGTAGTCGTACAGGTCGCCCTCCGGTATGCTGGCGTAGGCGGCAGTAAAGGTGTTGAAGTCCTTCACGGTAGCCTCGGCAGCCTCCTTGTTGTTCAGCTTGTCGTTGCCCAGCGTGCGGATCATGAGTCGGTAGTTCATGTCCTCGACACGTGCAATGGTGACCTTGCATCCGTCTATGGTGTCGTTGACAATCGGTTGGCTCTCGTCGTTGGGGTCAATGAGTCGGAACTCATAGCCACCGGCTCCGTAGACCACGGGCCACTCGATGGTCATGGTGGCTCCGTCGGTGCTTGGTGTGACGGTGATGCCTTCCGCTACGGGCGACGCCAGTGTAGCGTTCCTCACGCCTCCGCTGAACGTCTCGTCGCCGTCGAAAGTGTCGGCGCAGCCGGCCATCAGCATGCCAGCCGTCATCAGGCAGCAGGCTGTGGTCTTTGCTAAGAATTGATTTCTTTTCATAAGCTTACTGTTTTTATTAACGTTAATATTCTTTCTGTCTCTCTCTTATCTCTTATCTTTTATCTCTTATCTTTCAACTCCCGTGAACACCTCTTTCAGGTATTTCACGTTACGGCCGAAGTTGCCGCGCACGTTGCGCACGTCCTTGGCGTCGCGCGAGCGCTCCACGACGAGCCATCCCGACCACCCCATCTTGTCGAGTGTGCGCCGCACCTTCGGCAGGTCGATGCGCGGGTCGCGGTCCAGCGTGACGCTGTCGGTCAGCGAGGCATGAATCTGGGCGATATGCTTCGTACCGAGCTTCTTCAGCTCGCGGCAGGGGTCGAGGCCTTGGTCAACAGCATCTTGCAGGTTGTAGTACACCTTGATGCCCTTGCTGCCGACCTCTTTCAGCAGGCGCAAAGTCTCCTTGGCATCCAGCCCCGTGCGGATGGCTATCACCTTGCCACACTTCACAGCACGATCGCCGACGGTGCGCAAACGGGTTACAAGTTGCTGGCGGTCAGCACTGCCTGGCTGCTGCCACTCCCGGCCGCTGCCACCCAAAGGCAGGAACGCAACGGTAGCTCCCATCACATCCATAGACTGCAGGCAGTCGTCTACAAGTTCCACGTAGTTGTAGCGTTTCAGGAAACTTTGTGCGAAGAATCCCGACATGGCCATCGACGGCACCAAGACTCCCAACGAGTCGGCAGTATGGCGAAACTGTTGGCGGAACTGCTCTTCGCGTAGCTTGTTGTCGAACATGGGACGCTTACCCAGCGGCCCCATATCCATCTCCACACCGTCAGCACCGATGTCACGTGACAGCTGGAACTCGCCTATCTTCTGGCGTTTGAGCATCATCCAGTCGCAGGCTGCCACACGGTAACGCGGCACGTCGGACTGTTGCTCAAAAGCATGGCGTGACATGTCGGACTGTTGTGCAAAAGCATAACTCGGCCATGTCGCCAGCATGACGAAAGTGCCCACAATGAGGCTTATCCTAAATGCTGAAATGTTCATTTAGTAGTTGTAGTTTATAAAGCTTTACTACTTAATGACGTTTCAGTATAAGGAATGTAACTAAAAAGGTGACTTTTTTTGTTTTTGAATACCGAAACAGGGCTTTTTACTGCTAAGCTTTTTACTATTTCTGAATGCCAAAGTCTGCCTGCTGGGCCTCCACTTCCTTCAGCAGCCGGGCCTTTTCTTCCTCGGTCAGACGGGGCTGATGTCCAGGCTTCCCATCTTGGCCAAGGTGGCCTTCACGCTTCTGGCCTGCTATATCTTCGTTATTTCCATCACAGAAAAGACCGACATAGGGTACACTCTCTATTTCCAGTTCGGCAGGAGTAGGAGCGTGGGTGCCCGGGAACTGTACCTCTGCCCTGACACGTATCTTTCCTGCTGTTCGGGTAGAGCGGATAAGCACAGGAGCACTGCCCCATTCTACAGCACGGGGATTAGCATTGATGGTGGCGTCACCGATGATGCAACCCTCGCCCTCGATGGTAAAACGGACATTCTCCTTAGCCAGACGGCGAACATGGCCGAGGTCATCGGTAACTTCGCAGACGACGACGATGAAGTCACTGCCGTCGGCAATGAGCTGTCTGCCCATCTCATCGGCACGTAGACGAAGCTTGGTGCTGCGGCGTGATGGCATACGCTCGTCTCGGCAGACTACCTTGCCTTGAACGATGCCCTCGGCTACCATCTTGACGGACTGCCAATTGCGATGGGTATAGCTATAGGTACGAGCTTCAAAGAAGTCCCAGGCATCTTTGAATACCACGGGTTGCGACGGAGCATGGGCAGCGGCACCGTCAGCGGCACCAAAGGGTGAGCCGTGGAGTACTGGCAATGTCCAGCAGTGCTCGCCGTCGTACATCGTCAGCCGTACGCTGTCACAGTTACTAAAGACAGTGACGTCTCGGTCGCTGAACTGCGTCATCTCGTGTGCTATCGTCACCATGCCCTTTCCCGTAACCGACGTCTTTGTTGTCATGTTGCCCTGTTCTGTAGACGGCGACAGTGTCGCCGTAAACATCGCCAAGGAAGTCTTCGGCTGCCGAAAAGCATCATAGATGCCACCCCAGTAAGGGTCTGGGTGGTAGCCGCGTTGGTGGTCAAACGGGTGCCACTGACAACCTCCGATAAACTGCCCCGTGGTGCGGTACAGCTCGTCAGTGCTACGGAAGAGGGACATGGCCTGCGTGAGCATGGGCTTCTCACCCCACGAGCGGGAAGCACGGTTCAGGTTGTTGTGGGCATACCAGTCGTCTACCAGTTCACCAAACTCACGGGTGAAGATACACTGACGGATGACGCCATCGCTCTTCCCCTGTTTGGCAGCTTCCTGCGACTTGAAGTCGTCGCCAGGCCAACCATAGACAACATCATAGTGCTCAGCCACTCCAGCCGAATGGACATCGGCAGCAGCCACAGGACGGTAGGGATAGGGATATTCCTCTCGGGTAATTTGCAGGGCTTGCAGGGCAAACTCCTCCGGATAGCGCGTCTCGTTGAGGATAGGTTCCCACATGAGCACACTGGGGTGGTTGCGGTCGCGGCGGATAATGCTACGCGTGTTCTGATGTACCTTCTCATCCCAGCCTTTGTCTTTGTTCCAGTATTGCCAGCCTGGGGTGGCAACAATGACAAAAAGGCCCAGTTCGTCGCAGGCATCCATGAACGACGGGTCCTGTGGATAGTGGGCAGTACGGATGATGGTGAAACCGGCATCACGCAGTCGCTTGGCATCACGCCACTGCTGAGAATTAGGCAGTGCATTACCCACGTAGGCAAAGTCCTGATGGCGGTTGGCTCCCACCAGTTGGTGGTATCGTTGACCGTTGAGGTAGAAACCTGGCTTGCGGCCTTGCGTATCGTCAGTGTTGACAAACTCAAAGGAACGAATGCCGATGCGGGTCATGCCACCGTCGAGCGGCAGCTTACCGTCCATGATGCGAGTGTATAAATGATAAAGGTACGGAGATTCAGGAGACCAAAGGTTAGGGTTCTTCACGATGAAGTGCTGGATGACGGTACGAGTCTCGCCAGGCTGGAGCTTCAGTTTGGTAGACTGCGGTTTGGCCCCCTGCTGTTTGGTAGACTGCGACATTGTCGCAGTGTACTGAACAACAACTCCCCCCTTAGTCAGCAACTCTGACGGGGCTATGACGTTTTCAACAGTAATGGTACGTGGGCGGGTGTCGCTATTATGCACCTCGGTGTTGACGTAGACATCGGCACTTTTTTCGCTGATGTTGGCGTAGTGTACAAAGATACCACCACCAGCCACCTTGTTCTCTTCGACAGCGTCGGTGATGGCTACCTTCTGCTTGGCAATAAGCCACACATCACGGTAGATGCCACCATGATAGGCAAAGTCCAGCGTCATCTGCTTCTTACCAGGAGGATAGGTCTTGTCGTCGCTGTTGTCGGCCTTGACAGCAATGACAATGTCGTTGCCAGCGGAACAGCCGAGTGCAGTAAGGTTGAGCGTGATGGGCAGGTAGCCTCCTTCGTGCTGTAAGGCCTCATGACCGTTGACGTAAATGGTCTGTCGGCCCATGATGGCCTCAAAATGCAGCGTGACGTCGCGGCCCATGCACTCCTTGGGCAGCGTGAAGTGTTTACGGTACCACGCCACACCTTGGTAGTTGCGGCACCCGCTTGCTTCCGCAGGCATCAGCTGCACAGTGTGGGGCGTAGAGACGACTTCCCACGCCTGGTCGTTGTAGTCCTTAGCTTCAGCACCGTCAGCGTCGCCCAGATGGAATCGCCACCCATCATTGAAGTTCCACAATAGTCGTCCGCTGTTCTGCAAGGGAAAGAACCCTGCGACAGACTCAGCGCCCGATGCATATTGAATCATGTATATCAGAAGCCAACAAGTTGCAACAAGTCGTTTCATAGCCATTGTCATTGAGGGTTGTGTTTTACTGCCATTGTCACTGAGGATTGTTTCGTTGCCATTGTCACTGAGGATTGTTGTAGTCCCCCTTGCCTTGTGTCTGGGCAGGCAGTATGTCCCAGTCGTCGGTACGGAAGGAACTGACTGGCAGCCCGTCGTGCATGAGGTCGCCTTCCACCCAGTCCTTGAAGGCATAGCGCACAGCGACAGGAGCCTTCACTTGATCGCAAACGACGTAGACGCGGTTGCGTGACACCCACACCTTCGTGGCAGGATGGAACACACGGTCGCTGCCAGCCACCTCAAAGTTTGGTGACGTGGTGCCATGCTCAAAGTATACCCACTCCTTAGAGCGGTCGAATGCAATGACGGCCGTATCGTTCAGGAATGTGACATCCTTGTAGACAGCAAAGTCTGGCAGTCCCTTTACATCGTAGGTATTGCCAAGAGCCAGCAGTGCCAATCGCTCACCGGCCTGTCGTTTCTTACGTGGATGGATGCCGTATTCCAGTCCTGCATCCATCAGCACCGCCATTCGACAGTTAGGAATCATCGTCTCCGCCTTGGCTTGTTGCTCACGGAGCAGCTGGCTGTCTTTCCACCCGATGAGGGAGTAGTCGTAGGGTGCTATCTGACAATAGTAGAAAGGGAAGTCACCCTGCTTCCAGTCGTTGCGCCAGCCCTCCACCATTGTCTTCATCAGTGGGGCGTAATAGTCATAGCGTGGGATGTTATCCTCGCCCTGATACCAGATGGCACCACGCATGGTATAGCCGACAAGCGGTTTTAGCTGACCGTTATAGAGTGCCGTGGGACAGCGCTGCTGCAGCTTCTTCACGTCATCTTCCGTCACGTGCTGCCTAACCCTTGGGAAGGCCTTGAGCCAGTCGGCCTTCATCCATGCCTCACAGGCCGAGCCGCCCCACGATGTGACGACAAGCCCTATCGGCACGTTGAGCGTCTGGCGCAGGGCACGACCAAAGTAGTAGGCTGTGGCCGAGAAGTCACGCACCGAGGCACTGTTGGCCTCATCCCAGTGTCCCGTAACGTCGTCGACGGGCGTCAGCGACGCATGTCGCTTGACGGTAAACAGTCGCAGGTTGGCATCCTTGCATCGTAGCAGCTCTTCCGTCGTACCCTCGACGGGTTGCTGCTTAAAGCCTTTCATCTGCATCTCCATGTTCGACTGTCCGCTGCATATCCACACCTCTCCGATGAGTATGTTGTGCAGCTCGAGCATTTCCTCTCCGTCACTGAAAGAGATGTAATAAGGACCACCGGCTGCAGGTGTTTTCACTTTCAGTTCAAACCTTCCTTTCTTGTCAACCTTTGCCAGATACTCATTGTTATCCCATGAAGTGATGACGATGACGCCCTTTTTCCCAGCATCGGTCCATCCCCATAGGTTACAGTCAGACTGCTGTTGCAGCACCATGTTGTGGTCAAAGAACTTGGGCAGCGTAACCTTGGCCTGTGTCTTGGCGATGAAACCGCAAAGAAGACATATCGCGCAGATGATTTTCTTCATTTCTTTTGTGACTCGTTATGATGCGTGGTAAACTCGTTAGTTTGAAACACTTGTTTACATTCCCGTTCGTTCCGGTTATTTTGCTATCGTGATGACAGGCTGGGCGAGCAGGCCGGCGGGCAGCAGCTGGTCGCCCTTGGCACGATAGTTGGCGTTAGTCCATATACCGTTGTAGGGTGCCTTGCCGCTATCGGCACCGCGCAGTGCGTTGTGCCATGTGTTGACCACCTCTATCTCGATGGTGTTCTTGCCTTTCTTGATGGCATTTGTAATCTCCAGTTCGTAGGGTGCAGTCCAGACGATGCCGCAGTCCTTGCCGTTAATCCATACGTGTGCGATGTCCTTTACGTCAGGGAATGATATCCAGGCACGACCAGTGACCTTCTTTTTCTGTTTGAAGACGGTGCTGTAGCGGGCGTGGCCGCTGAAGTAGCGTACTCGGTCGTCGGCATGCTGGCTCCAGTCGAAGAGCTGCTGGCCTTTGATTGTGACGCCACTCTCCTTGAAGGTGACAGTCCACGGATTGACCATAGTCTCTTCCAATGAAACACTCACTTTCTGCTGTGCAGGCATGCTGTTTGCATACGGGAAATTCTCTGACTCAGCGAAGATGACAAAGCAGGAACCGTAGGCAGGCAGTGTCAGCTGTCCATTGTAAGTCAGGTACTCGTTAGTCACGGGGTTATAAATGGCAGCCTTTTGTCTGTTGGCTCGGAACTGCGGTGTAAAAGTCTGAGGCTTATCCGTCTGGTTGGCCAGGAAGTAGATGTCTTTCTCGCTCGTCGTACGGTGGGTATAGGCAATACCCTCGGGCAGTTCTGCGTCTCGGCCTACTCCCGACAGCACGTCGTAGTTATATGGCTGTGTGATGATTTGCACGCCTTGCTGCTGCAGCTGGTTGATGCGTGCCTTCAGCTCGGGTGAAATCAGGGTGCCGGTAGGAATGACCAGCGTGTGGCAGTTGAATGACTGTGTGAGCAGGGCATCCTTGTTCATCGAGTCGAACTGATAGCCGTGCAGTGGGTTGATCCAGTTCTTCATGTCGAGTATGCCTGCGCTGTGGTTCACGCCGACAGGCGATTCCTCCATCGGTTGCCCCACATTAGCCAAGCGCTGTCTTTCCGAGGCTACGCGTTCTGCTCCAAACATGCCTGGCAGCATTTTCACCAGTTTGTCGGGAGTCAATGCCCGTCTTGGGAAGTCCTCTCCGGTATATACTGCAATGTCGGTCACGGGTCTTCCCTCTTGTAACAGTTTCTGGCAACGTGTGACATAGTCGACAAAGGCCTTTGCCTCGGGGTACCATGTCTGGTCGCGCTGGAAGAACAGTCCTATGCCGTCAAGCGTCATGCCAGGCTTCTTGTCAAGCCATGGGTTATGCGTGTTAACGTGGAAGAAGAGGCGGTTCATGCCCAGTGCGAAGTTACGGTCCAGCAGCGGCTTGACGCTGGCCGGTGTCTCATCCCATGTGCCTCGCACCTCGGTAAATCCTTCAGCCTGGACAATATTCTTGCCATAGGCATGAGCAGCGCTGATGGCATCAAGCATGTCATTCGGTTTGTCGTGAGTGGGCGAGTTAAGCCAGAATTCACCCATGGGCATGTCGGCAAACTGGAAGTGCTGCATGCCGTCGCTCAGCATGGTTGGTGCAACGTTCTCACAGCTCAGCTGTACTCCGTACTGACGTGCACAGTCGCGCAGCGTCATGAAGAACCGCTCCTGCAGCAGCTCGTTGATGGTCAGCCTCACGTCGCCCAACAGTATGTCAGCATCGGCAATGGGTACACCGATCATGATGGGTAGCACATCAAGGATGTCGTAGCCGCGGCGTCTGATAAACTCTTCGGCAAAGTTGTCAGTCCAGTTCTGGCTGCCACACTCCCATGAATCGACATGGAGATACTTGACCACCTCGTGGTGCGGTCGCATCATGAATTGTCGGAACCAGCCATCGACCTGTTTCCTCACGGCGTTGCTCGACAGCTTGTCGCACTCCAGTCCCTTGGCGCCGCCAGCTGTAGCGTTGGTCTGTCCGGTGGTGGTATAGCCTATACGCACGACACGGTATGTTCCCCCGATGAGGTACATATCTACGTCGTCGCCTTCCACATTGCAGCGCACCAGGTCTTCTGCGTATATGAGGTCCTTGTGCCTTATGTCACTCTCCTGCGTGTTGGGAGCTATGCGCCACGCATATCCAGCCTTTCCTTCCCAGTTGTCAACGAGCGGCAGTGTACCTAACAGAATGTTCTTCACCCTCAGCACGGGTTTCCATTTGGCTGCATCCAGGTCCTCTGCACCAGGCTCGGTGCCCTCTGGAGTCCACTCGAAGCGGAAGAAGCGAGCCTTTGTCGGTGGTATGCTGAACGTCGTGTTGACGCCACCGTTCTGCCATCCCTGTCGTGGCGGTGTCAGCTGTTTCACCTCATAGAACACGATACCGTCGTCGCTGGCCTTGACGTTCAGCCGCTGGCATTGGATGTTGTTGCCCGACGGCTCTATCTCTAAATGGAACACCAGCGTGGGGCGCTGCAGGTCGTATTGAATCCAGCAGGCCTTGTCGGCACAGAACACCCCCTTGTCGTTCACCGTCACTTCCTGCGAGTAGGTAGTCCTCTCCCTGTCCTTCAGCGAGTAGGCTGTCTTCAGGGCAGCACCTCTCATGGCAAAGAGTTCGGGATTCTGGTCGCTCACAGGATAAGCGTATGTTGCAATGTCCCTATAGAATCCAGCGTTATGCTGTGGCTTAGGCATCGTGAAGTGGTGCTGTCCTCCGCGTACTATCGTGTCGCAGTAGACGATTTTCTTCATCGACTCCTCAGGGGTGATCCACGGTCCGCCGGCCAGTGCAAAGCCGTCACTGAGGTGAATACCCATCTCCAGTCCCAGCTCGCTGGCCTGTTGGAAGGAGTAGTCAACCAGTTTCCAGAAGTTGTCGCTCATGGCATTGGCCTGTCCGTTGTACTCCGGCTTGTCCTGTGAACCTCGGATAGGCATCAGATAGCATCCGCCCAGTCCTACATCCTTCATGGCTTTCAGGTCGGCCTTGATGCCTTCCTCGCTCACTGTTCCGTACATCCAGTACCAGAATGTCCATGGCTTTGTGGTGTCGGCAATGGCCCACTGCCAGCTGCCAACAGCTAATAGCAATAATACAGTTAGTCGTCTCATATCTTTACTTTTTTTAATTGTTAATAATTCATTCAAAACGCAGGACAGCCCCGATGCTGTCTTGGCCTTTCGCCCAATAGGGCTGAGCCGAAGGCCCATTGAGGTCGGTGGTGTTTACCTTGTTGCGTACGGCGGGTATAGCCGTTAGCAGGGCGATGCCTGTCTGGGGCAGGGTGTAGAGGATGTGGTCACGGCCGTCACGCGGCGTATAGATACCCACATAGCTGTCGGGCTGCAGGATACCGATCTTTCCCTCCTTCACTGCCAACTGCATCCATGTGATGCTGGCAAAGTAGCCCTTGAACTCAGGGTACTCGAACGTCTCTCCCGGGACGGGGTCGTTGTAGTCGGTCTGCCAGTAGCCATACTGTGCACCTTGCAGGCGGTTCTGCCAGACGCGGTATGGTCCGCAACCCACCCACTGCTTGTTCTTCACCTCCTGTTCGGGGAAGTCAAAACAGATGCCTAACAGGTCTACCACGCCGTTGAAGGTATAGTCGGCCTTCATGCTCACCGCTCCGTCTTGCCGGAAAGTCCACGTCACCGTGTTCAGCGAACCGTGTCGGTAGTGGGCCTTCAGCACGCCGTGGCTGTATTCAAACCCGGCAAACTGCCCTTGTTCGGCATATTCCGTGTAGTCTGTCTTCTTCTGGAAAGCCTCTTTGTCGTCATGGTTGTAGAACCCGTCTTGCGAGCGGTCGCTGCGCTTGGCAGCCACCAGTCGCGGACCGTTGCCCAAGGGCAGCGTACGCCCGTCGACCTTGACTTCTATCAGCCGGCCGTTCTCCTTGGTGAAGAAATACACCCTGCCAGCCGATTCCACCGTGAGGTGGGTGTCCGACTCTGTTACCTCTGTGTGCTCGTCGGTAGTGAGCGCTGTGGATTCCGTCTGCTCCAAAAGCCATCTCCACGTGTAGACTTCCTCGCCCTGCGGGTTGGTTGCCTCGACCTGTAGCACTTGCCCTTGACCCTTCGGCATCTCTATGGTGGTCGTGGCAAAGGGCTTCACGCTGCCGGTGCTGAGCACGCCCTGACTCACGGTGGTGACATCCGTCTTGCCATAGTCGGGCATCTTCAGGTATTTATAGGTCAGCCTGCAGTCCTTCAGGTCAGTGAAGTTATAGCAGTTGCTTACCACCAGTTGTCCTTCTCTCATTTCCACCTGTATAGGACTCCACACCTCGCGGATGGTATAGAACGATCCCTCCTTCTCCATGTGTGGGCCGACGATGCCGTCAGCGCCGAAGTTGCCCATGCAGTCGATGATGTTGTTCATGTCGGTACGTACCACGCCCTGGTCCATCAGGTCCCAAAGGAAACCGCCGGCACAGCGAGGATTCGACATCATCAGCTCCCAGTAGTCCTTCAGTCCGGCACCATGTCCGCCGTCGTAAAGCCCGTGCAGGAACTCGGTGGGCATGAAGATCTCCTTCTGCCGCATATATTCCGATGTCTCGCCCCACGAGCGGTAGTGCTTGGTCTCGAAACCGTTACGGTTGGCCCACGGATAGAGCACCACGCGGTGCTGCGGGTCGAACCGGTGGAAGACAGGTTCCAGCTCGTCGTTGAAACCGCCTTCGTTGCCGTTGCTCCAGAAGATGATGCTGGGGTGGTTGACGTCACGCGTCACCATCTCCTCTACGATCTGGCTTCCGATGATGGTGCCGTGCGCGTTGTGCCATCCGGGCTGCTCGCACTCGACGTAGAGGCCCAGCGAGTCGCAAGCGTCAAGGAATTCCGGGTCGGCAGGATAGTGGGACAGCCGTACGGCGTTCATGTTCATCGACTTGATGAGCCGCACGTCTTCTATGTTTTTCTCCTTGCTGAGTGTGCGCCCCGTCTCCGGACGGAAGGAGTGGCGGTTGACGCCTTTCATGATGACCTTCTGTCCGTTGACGAACACCCCGTCGTCCTTGCAGCCGTAGAAAGATGAAGAGGGATGATGGCTGAGGGATGATGGCTGAGGATAGCTGTGGCGGTACTCAATGGTACGGAAACCGAAGCGCTGGCGCTCGACGTGGAGGCTGTGGCCGGCGGCATCCTTCAGCGTGAAGACTGCTGTGTAGAGGTTGGGCTGTTCGGCGTTCCACGGTTTGATGTCGCGGGCGAGGAAGTCTACCTTCGCGCCGTCGCTGCTGACGGGGTTGGCGAGGCTGGAGGCCACCCTTTTGCCGTTGGCGTCGACGATGTCGACGCTTACCGAACAGCCTGGCATGGCACGGTTCAGGAAGACGTCGGCCATGAAGCGGCCGTCGCCCTTTGCATCAATGGCTACGCGCTGGATGTTCTGCGCCGGCTTAGCCACGATGAATACTGGGCGCCAGATGCCGCCGAAGTTCCAGTAGTCGGCCCTTCTTTCGGCCAGATTGACCTGCGGTATGGTGCTCTCCTTGAGGACCTCCACCTCGAGGCGGTTTTTCTTCTTTCCAAAGTACACGCGGTCGCTGACGTCGATGGTATGCCGTGTGAAACCTCCCTGATAGGTGCCGTTGCCAGCCTTGCGGCCGTTGATCTGGACGCGTATCTCGGTGAAGGCAGCCTCGAACACCAGCAGTATCTGCCGCCCCTGCCACTCCTGCGGCAGCGTGAATTCCGTCTTGTATCGGCCTTGCTCGTCGGCAATACCCTCGGGCGTTGCCTTGCCGTAGAATCGCATGCCGTACTGGTAGGTGCCGAACCCCTGCAGTTCCCAGCACGAGGGCACGCCTATCTTGGTCCACTTGCCCGCTCCCCGTCCGTCGGTGCAGTAGAAGTCCCACTCCACCGTGTCGTCGCATCCGTGTCCGCTCAGGTACTGCCGTGCCGTCTCTTGTGCTCCTGTGTGGCTGAGGGCCAGCAGGCAGCTGGTCAGTGATAGTATGAATCGTCTCATAAAACAACAATGTAGTTTTCTCCTATATAGGAGACGGACCACACAGCGGAATGTCATCAATCCGTGATTGCTTTCGCCAGCATTGTGAGCTACAGCTTGTAGCGGTGACGGGCAGAAGGGGTGGTGCGAGAGGCTGGTGACTGTTGTGGCCCATACATAAAAAGGTCTCCCTGCCTAATGGACAAAACTGCAACATCCAATAGGCGGGAGACACAAAGCCACCTTGTCACCCTGATTTTTAAAATGGTGGCTAAACGATTCTTTTACCTTTGGCCAATTATTACCTATTTGTCTATGGTTGGTATTTAGATTTTTTATATCTGCTCAACAGGTGGTTGGTACGGCTGTTGTGTATGTGCTTAACGCTTTCCATTGCGGTGTTTTGTGTTGCAAAATTATATAATTTCTTTCAAATGACAAGCGTGACGACATAACCCCCAAAGGATATTTGTAAAATTAACAAGCGAAAGCACAAAAGCAAAAGGACAAGGAAAGTTTCATCATGTATGTTCCGCTAAACGAAAAAACCCTTCACCGTCGGCATAACACCGTATAAAACAAGGACTTATGGTGAAGGGTACATATTTCGTGGTTACACATCGTAATAGCTTGTGTCCGTTGCAGGAGCAATCACGCACATCACAGGTCTTGACATACAAAAAATTGTTGTCGTGAGTGGCCTTCTCAATTCCGTGAGTGGCCTTCTCAATTTCGTGAGTGGCCTTCTCAATTTCGTGAGTGGCCTTCTCACTGCAATTACTCAATGAGTAAATTCAGAAATGCAATGAGTAAATGCTAAAACCTATGAAGTAATTTCAGATTCGTGTGTTGCACATTCTCAACTCTTACCCCATTCGACTGATGCAAGCGAGTTCATTGGGGCATCGAAACAACCCTTCACCTTAACTCGCTGAATTCTTGGCTTTTACGAGCTTGGTGAAGGGTTTTTCATTTTTTTAAACCTTGCATGATACCAGGAAATATCCCTCAAAATCGTCTTTTCACCCAACAGGCAGCAGGCTATCGGCCAGAGGGACTCGTACTCACGACTGACTCTTGTCCGTCTGCATTTCCCGGTATTGGGTAGGCGTCATGTTGTAGCGGTTCTTGAAGTCGGTACTGAAGGTGCTGGCATAGATGAACCCTGACGAGGCTGCCACCTCCTTGATGCTCATCTCGTGGCGTTCGCTCAGCAGCTTGCATGAGAACTCCAAGCGGCAGTCGCGGATAAAGTCGGGCAGGCTGTTGTAGTCGGAGCCTTGCGAGAAGGCCGCCCCGACGCGACGCTCCGTGATGTGGAAGGCATCGGCTATGCGGCTGCGGTCCAGTTCCAGGTCAAGGAAGAGCTGCTCACGACGGATGCCCTCGCGCAGCCAGTTGTACAGCTCCTCGTAGGTCATGTCGTCTGGCGATACGGGCTTTGTACCGGTCGTGGTGTCCGTCTTGCTCACCGCCTTGGCCTCCTCCTTGGCCAGTGCTGTGTTCTTACGTCTGATGACGCGCCACTGGAAGAATATCCAGTAGCCGAAGACGGCAACGAGCGTCAGCACTACGACAGTACCCCACGCCATGATGCTCATCCGTTGGTTTTCGGCATTCTTGCTGGCCTCTTTCAGGCGCATCTCCTGGGAATTGAAGCGTGCGGCATATTCCCTGGAATCGCTGCGGTGCATGTTGTGGAGTATCTCTTTCGACAGGTTGGCGTGGCGTACCATCAGCAGGTAGGCCTCCTTGACATTCCCTTTGGCATGGGCTATCTGGGCTCTGTAGCGGAGCACGTCGGCATAGTCAGTGTTCAGCGTGTCGGCGCCCTTCTGCTGCCTTACCTCGTCAAAGATCTTTGTAGCCTCGTCGTAATCGCCAAGTGCCATGAGCGTCGGGGCTATCATGGTGCGGGCGCTGTATGTCGTACTGAACTGACTCTCGTAGAACCGAGCCAGCGATTCCCTGGCCTTTGGTTTCTGTCCATCCATGTGCGCGTAAGCGTTCGCCATGAATGCGTATGCCTGTGCGCGGTAGAAATCAAGGTAACTGTCGCGTGTTTGGGGATACTTTTCCCACTTCAGGCGGTAACTGTCGTTAGCATACTCCGACGAGTGCTGCTCGTAGTGGCTCAGCCGGTCGATGATGCGTTGTGACAGGGCGACGGCCTGTTCCGCCGACTTGGGCGTATTGTCTTCTAACAGGGCAGTTATCTTACGTTTCGCAGCCACCACAAAGGCATCCATGCGGTCGATGCTGCCAGGCTGGTCGAGGTGGGCGATGGCGTCGTCCATGCGTGCCATGCCCTCGGCAGCATTGCCCAGGTGAGTGGTCACCAAACCTATCTCGGCCATGGTGCGCCAGTATTCCGTGTCAGCCCCCGTGCTGCGGCACAGGTCAGCCTTCATGACCGACCAGCGCAGGTATTGCACGTCGTCGTTGCGCATGCGGCTGATGGTGACGAGCAGGTCGAGGATGTTTCCCTGCTCTTGTTCGCTGGAGATTACGGAGTCGTGCTCCATCAGTGACTCGGCGATGATCAAGGCCGAGTCCGTCTTGTCGTCGGCAAGCGTCATGCCGTAGATGCGGGCACGGATAAACTGGGCACGATAGTCGCTGACATTGCCCAACAGCAGGGCCGAGTCGAGCAGCGTAAGTGCCCGGGTGGGGTTGGTGCCATAGGTTGTGAGGATAGTGTCCAGCTGGTAAGGAGTGTTACCCAAGGGTGACGGTTGTCCGGTTGTGTGGTTGTCTTTTCTACAGCCCATGATGATGAGCATGCAGAGGAGGAGAACCGTCAAGTGTATGTTTCGTATCATATATAATAGTTTTGTAAATCGAGGCAAAATTAATAATTTCTCAACAAACAATCACCGATTTGCACCTTTTAGTAATAATTTTTGTAAATTTTGAGAGTTTATGCTCATTTCCCAAAGCAAGAATTGTGTGAATCTCAAAAAAATTATGTACTTTTGCACCAGATTTGAACCATATAACCTACATTTAGATGTACGAACACTTAGGATTACTCGATTTTCCCTACCTGATAATCTATGGCGGAGTAGCCACGCTTGCCTTAGTGGCATGCTGCTATCTGCTGTTGGCACGAGCCAACATTTTTGCCCCGACCGTACGTCCCTCACGTGAGTTGAGGGTGTGGGCAGCCGTATTCATGGCAGCTGTAGCCATGAGCCACGTCTGGTGGAGCTCGCTGGGCACCGTGTGGCTTCAAGACGACCACCAATTGCGTAACGCCATAGCCATCACCCTCGACAGTGTGACGCTGGAACCGTCGATGATGATTCTGCTGCTACGCATGCTGCAAGACCGGCGTCGCAGCCTGTGGCCTATAGCACTGTCCATTGTCCCCATGCTGGTCATCGGTGTCGGCGTAGGTATGATCATGCGCAATAGCGAATACGAATGGATGATGCGCGACTATGTGCTGGCCATCTGCGTCTTGTTCATTATATACATGGTCTATGCCGTCAACAAGTATAGCCAGTGGCTGCGCGAGAACTATGCCGACCTGGAGCGCAAGGAGGTATGGCAGAGTCTGCTGATGCTCGTCGTCATACTGCTCTGCCTCATCGTCTATAAAACAAATTACGGTGGAATAGTCATAGAGTATGCCACACAGATGTTTACCCTGGTGCTCATCTTCTTCGTCATCTGGCGTGTCGAGACGCTGCAGGAGCTGACGCCGACTCCTGCCGCCACCCCTGTGCCGACGCCTGCCGTAGCTGTCGGCTCGCTGCTGGAGCAGTACCGCGAGGAAACGATGTTCTACCTGCAGCACGACCTGTCGCTGAACCAGCTGGCCATCGCTATCGGTACCAACCGTACCTACCTGAGCAGCTATTTTGCCACACAGGGCATCACCTATAACACCTATATCAACAGGCTACGCGTCGAGCACTTCATCAGACTCTATCGGAAGGCTGTTGCCGAGGGACGCCTCGTCACGGCCATGGAGATAGCCCACCAGAGCGGCTACAGCAGCTACAGCACCTTCAGCATTGCGTTCAAGCGGTTTACGGGAACGACCGTAGCGGAATGGATGAAGCGTGAGGAGAAGGTGTAGGCACTCTGCCCATCCTACCTGTAGGAAGAGGGCAGTGGGCGGGCTGGCACATCAAATAATCAGTTGTCTTAGATTGTCGGGAGCAAACAGCTGCTGGGCTAAGTCTTGCAGCTGGGTGGCCGTGATGGCATCAATGCGCGAAAGCAGGGCCTCGACGTCGCGCTCCTGGCCGAAATGCAGGAAGTGCTTCGCCATGTCCAGGGCATACTGTTCGCGGTTGTCGCAGGCTATCGCTATCTGACCCTTCAGCTGTCGCTTGGCAGCAGTCAGCTGACGGCTGCTCAGCGGGTGTTGCATCATGCGGTCAAGCTCGTGACGAACCAGCCGCAGACAACGCTGCACGTCGGCGTGGTCGCAGCCGAAGTAGACACTCCAGCAGCCCGTGTCGCTATACGTGCCCGTCGTGCTCTCAACGGTATATACCAGTCCGTGGCGCTCACGCAGCGACAGGTTCAGGCGGGCATTCATGCCGGGACCTCCCAGAATGTTGTTCAACAGAAACAGGGGCATGCGCCGCTCGTCGTCATAGCCGAACGTGCGACAGCCTAACATGACGTGTGCCTGGTGGTGGCTGGTGGCTGAGGACTGAGAGGTGAGAGGTGAGAACTGGTCGGCAGCAGACGGCTGCCCACCGACGGCAGGCTGCTCGCTGTCTTCTGGCTGCTGTCCGCTGTCCTGCGTCTGCAGCGTTTTCACCAGCCGGTGGAAGTCGATGTTGCCATAAACAAAGAACACGGCATTCTCAGGGCGATAGAAACGGCGGGTGAAACGGCGGGCGTCGGCACTGGTGAACGACAACACCTGCTGGCGGGTGCCCAGGATGTTATGACCCAGCGGATGACCGCTGAACAGCAGGTTCTCGAACTCGTCGTAGATCAGTTCCGAGGGCGTGTCGTTGTAGCTCTCTATCTCGTCGCAGATGACGTCTACCTCGTGGGCTATCTCCTCCTGCGGATACTCGCTGTGGAACACGATGTCGCCCAGCAGGTCGACGGCACGCGCAAAGTGCTCGCGCAGGATGGCGGCATAGAAGATGGTGTCCTCCTTGTTGGTGAAGGCGTTCAGGTCGCCACCCACACGCTCCAGACAGTTGAGTATCTGGAGGGCTGAGCGGCGCTGCGTACCCTTGAAGGTGACGTGCTCGCAGAAGTGGGCCAGCCCCTCCTCGCCGGCGTTCTCCTGGCGGGAGCCGGCATTGATGCCTATACCGCAATAGACGACGGGTGACGACGAGAACAGGTGTATCACGCGAAGGCCGTTATCCAGTGTTGTTGTGTTAAAGCTTGTCATATTGCGTGCAAAATTACGATTTTTTTTGTAATTTTGCACGCAATTATGGAAAAAAGAAAAGGACTGACTGCCGAAGAGGTGCTGAACAGCAGGCTTCAACACGGCGAAAACGTGCTGACTCCGCCGCGGCGACAGTCGATGTGGCGTCTCTATATAGAGAAATACCAGGACCCCATGGTGCAAATCCTCCTGGTGGCATCCGTCGTCTCGCTGCTGCTGGCCTTCGTGAAGAACGACTTCGTGGAGACCATTGGTATCATTGCCGCCGTCGTGCTGGCCACCACCGTAGGATTCTACTTCGAGCGCGATGCCGCCCGCAAGTTCGACGTGCTGACTCAACTCGGCGAGGAACAGCCCGTAAAAGTGTTACGCGACGGACGCGTAGTGCTGATTCCGCGACGTGAGGTGGTGATAGGCGACGTCGTCATCGTCGAGACGGGCGACGAGGTGCCTGCCGACGGGCACCTCTTCGAGGCTACCGACCTGGAGGTCGACGAGTCAAGCCTGACGGGCGAGCCTCTGACAACGAAGGAAAGCCTACCCCCAACCCCTCCCGAAGGGAGGGGAGCTTCAGAAGTTACCTTTTCTCCTATATCTGCCAGCAGTTCTAACCTTCAAGCCCCCCTCCCTTCGGGAGGGGATGGGGGTGGGCCAGTTGGCACCTACCCCCCTTATCTCGTCCTCCGTTCCTCAATGGTGATGGCCGGTACGGGCCGCTACGTCGTGACGGCCGTGGGCGACGAGACGGAGATAGGCCATGTGGCACGACAGGCCACGGAACTCACGGGGGTGAAGACACCACTGAACATGCAGCTCGACCGACTGGCCAGACTCATCAGCAAGGTGGGCATGACGCTCTCCTGCGCGGCCTTCGTGGCGTTCCTGCTCCACGACATCCTCGTCAGTCCCCTCTGGCATACCACCGACTATGTCGGCATGGGCGAGGTGGTGCTGAGGTACTTCATGATGGCCGTCACGCTGATCGTCATGGCCGTACCCGAGGGATTGCCGATGGCCGTCACGCTGGCCCTGGCACTCAACATGCGGCGCATGCTGAAGTCCAACAACCTCGTACGTAAGCTGCAAGCCTCAGAGACCATGGGTGCCGTGACCTGCATCTGCACCGACAAGACGGGCACCCTGACCGAGAACCGCATGACGGTAGCCGCCTGTTCGGTAAACGGCAGTCCTTCCCCTTGTCCGGTAAACGGCGGCACTTCCCCCTGTCCGGTAAACGGCGGCACTTCTCCCTGTCCGGTAAACGGCAGCCCCTCCCCTTGTTTGGTAAACGGCGGCATTGCCGCCGTCAACCAGACAGAAGACGGCGGAGAAAAGTCCCTCCCCTCCGCCCTGCCCCTCGCCATTGCCCTGAACACCACCGCCACCCACGACGTGGGCAACCCCACGGAACAGGCCTTGCTGCGCTGGCTCATGGCTCAAGGCGTGGACTACCGCCAGCTGCGTGACGACCACCCCGTCAGCAGCCGGCAGCCCTTCTCTACCGAACGGAAGTACATGACGACCACCGTCGGTGATACTATATATATAAAAGGTGCACCGGAGGTAGTGATGGCAATGTGTGACATGACCGATGACGCGCGGCAGTCCGCCACTCGACAGCTGCAGCAGTGGCAAGAGCACGCCATGCGCACACTGGCCATCGCCCAGGACAAGACACTGCTGGCCATCGTCGCCATCAGCGACCCGCTGCGCCAAGAGGTGCCCGCTGCCATCAGCCAGTGCCGCCAGGCTGGCATCGACGTGAAAATCGTGACCGGCGACACCGCCGCTACGGCCTTGGAGATAGCCCGACAGACGGGAGTGCTGGCTGACGGAGAATACCCGACAGCGGGTGCTCATCCATCATCCATCACCCATCATCCATCATCCATCACAGGCACCGAGTTTGCTGCCATGACCGACGACGAGGCCCTGAAGGTCGTACGCCAACTGAAGGTGATGTCGAGGGCTCGCCCTTCTGACAAACAGCGCCTTGTTGCCCTGCTGCAGCAGTGTGGCGAGGTGGTAGCCGTGACGGGCGACGGCACCAACGATGCACCTGCACTGAACCGTGCACACGTCGGACTGTCGTTAGGCTCGGGGACAAGTGTCGCCAAGGAGGCCAGCGACATCACGCTGATTGACGACTCGTTCCGTAGCATCGTGCAGGCCGTCATGTGGGGTCGCTCGCTCTACAAGAACATCCAGCGATTCATCTTCTTCCAGCTCATCGTCAACGTGACGGCCCTGTTGCTGGTGCTCTGCGGAGCATTCATCGGTACCGAGATGCCGCTGACCATCACGCAGATACTATGGGTGAACCTCATCATGGACACCTTCGCCGCCATGGCCCTCGCATCGCTGCCGCCCAGCCGTGAGGTGATGCACGAGAAGCCACGCTCGAAGGATGCCTTCATCATCACACGGCCAATGGCCTACGGCGTGGCAGTCATCGGCGGACTGTTCTTTGCCGTCACCTTCGCCATGCTCTGGTATTTCGAGCGCGTGGCCGGTGTCGATGCTACGGAGCTCACCGTATTCTTCACCATCTTTATCATGCTACAGTGGTGGAACCTCTTCAACGCCAAGCAGCTGGGGTCCTACCACTCGGCATTCCGGCGACTGTGGGCCTGCCGTGGATTCCTGCTGGTGCTGGCCTTGGTGCTCGTCGGCCAGTGGCTCATCGTCACCTTCGGTGGCCGCATGTTCCGCACCGTACCGCTGTCGTGGGAGGTGTGGCTGTACATCATCCTTGGCACGTCGCCCGTACTGATACTCGGTGAGGTGTGGAGAGCCGTCAGGAGAGTTCAGAGTTCATAGTTCAGAGTTCATAGTTCAGAGTTCATAGTTCAGAGTTAGTATTAAAAAAAGTGGAAACAGGATTCGTAGCAACGATAGGAATGTTCGACGGGGTACATCGCGGTCACCGCTTTGTGCTGCAACAGGTCATTGCCACGGCACAAGAGCGTGGCCTGCAGTCCATGGCCATCACCTTCGACCATTCACCACGCCGTGAGCAAATACTGACTCCGTTGAATGAAAAACTGGCACTGCTGGCTCAGACAGGCATAGAGCACGTCGAGATGCTGCCGTTCACCGAAGAGCTGAGAAACATGACGGCCCGCCAGTTTATGCAGCAGGTGCTGAGAGAACGCTGTCACGTCGAGGTGCTGCTCACGGGCTACGACAACCGCTTCGGGCATAACCGCGAAGAAGGCTTCGACGACTACGTACGCTATGGCCGTGAGCTGGGCATCGACGTGCAGGCACTGCCACAGGAAGGCGACGTCAGCTCGTCGCTCATCCGTCAGCTGCTGACTGAAGGCCGTGTCGCCGACGCTGCCAACGGCTTGGGACATCCTTATACCATTGTGGGTCGTGTGACCCATGGCCAGCATGTAGGCACCGGACTGGGCTACCCTACGGCCAACATCGTGCCTGACGATGCCCGTCAACTCGTGCCGGCAGCAGGGGTTTATGCCGTCACGGTACGCATAGACGACAGCCATGACGAGCACCATGCCATGATGAACATCGGCCGTCGTCCCACCTTCAATGGCCGACAGCAGACGCTGGAAGTACACATCCTGCAGCTCAGCGGCGACCTCTACGGCCACCGGCTGCGTGTGGCATTTGTCGACCGGCTGCGCGACGAGCAGCGCTTCGACAGCATCGAGTCATTGCAGGCTCAGTTGCGGTACGACGCACAGCAGGCAGAAGAGGCATTAAAAGATAAAAGGTAAAAAAGTAAAAGGCATAGATTATTGATATGAAGAATGCATTCGTCTATCTGATAGATTTTTTAGCCCTCCAGCTGATAGGAGGCTATCTTGTCAAGAACATCTGGCAGCTCGTCGCCGGCTCGGGCGATACCACAACAGCCATGCTCGTCACGATGTCGGCCACGGTGAGCCTGCTCACCATCGCCCTCTTCCTGCTGACCCGCTGGACCGCCGTGTCGCCGACATGGCTGCGCACACGTCCCTGGAGCGTGCTGGCATGGAGCGTCGTAGCTGCCTTGGGACTGGTCATACCGTCGGCTTGGATGCAGGAACAGATGCCCGAACTGCCTGACCTGATGACCGACGAGTTCGAGATGCTGCTGCAAGACCGCTGGGGCTATGCCGTCATCGGACTGCTGGCACCGCTGTCCGAGGAGATTGTCTTCCGCGGAGCCATCCTCAAGTCACTGCTGCAGAGCGGCCGCTTGCCCGTATGGGGAGCCATCGCACTGTCGGCCCTCCTCTTTGCCGTCGTCCACATGAACCCCGTACAGATGCCTCATGCCTTCGCCATCGGACTGCTCCTTGGCTGGATGTACTGGCGCACTGGCTCCATCCTGCCCGGCATGGCCTACCACTGGGCCAACAACAGTGTGGCATACGTCGTCTCTAACGTCTATCCCGACCCCGACATCACGCTGGCCGACATCTTCAGGGGTTCCCAATCTCACGTCTATATGGCTGTGGCCTTCTCCCTGCTCATCGTGCTGCCCGCCCTCTACCAGCTGAACCTCTGGATGAAACGAGCCGACGAGTAAGCATAATATAAAATTGAAAATTGAAGATTGAAGATTGAAAATTGAAAATTGAAGATTGAAGATTGAAAGTGCAAGTATAATTGAAGGTTGATGATTGAAGATTGAAGATTGAAGATTGAAAATTGAAAATTGAAGATTGAAAACGGGAAAATAGCTTAATACTGCACTTTTAGGGTGATAAGGGGCGTTTTTCCCCCTTTTCCGCTAATTTATACCCCTCAGGCGAAAGGATTATGTCATATCTTTGCACCTGAAATGAAAAATGATTAGCGGAATATGAAGAAAAAGACACTCAAACTTATCGTTGCCGTGGCGCTCATGGAGGTATTACCGGCCATGGGACAGCAGTTGCCTTACCAAGACAAGTCACTCAGTTTCCACGAGCGGGCCGTCGACCTCGTCAGCCGGCTGTCATTAGAGGAGAAGGCTGCACAGATGGGCAACATGGTCGACATGAACATCAACCGTCGTGACTTCCATGACGACGGCTATGTCAGGATACCGGCCTATCAGTATTGGAACGAGGCGCTGCACGGTGTGGCCCGCAGTGGTGCCGCCACCAGCTTCCCCGAGTCGAAAGGCATGTCGTCCAGCTGGGATGTCCAGCTCGTCTACGACTGTGCCACGGCAATCAGCGACGAGGCTCGCGCGTACCATAATCTATATGGCAAGGGGCTGAACTACTGGTGTCCCACCATCAATATGAGCCGTGACCCACGCTGGGGCCGCGACGAGGAGAACTACGGCGAGGACCCCTTCCTGGCCGGCACCTTGGCTGTGCAGTTTGTCAGAGGCATGCAGGGCGACGACGCCCGCTACCTGAAGACCGTTGCCTGTGCCAAGCACTTTGCCGCCAACAACTACGAGCAGGGCCGCCAAGGGTCTACCTCGTTCATGACCGAGCATGTGCTGCGCGAATACTACCTGCCGGCCTTCGAGATGTGTGTCAAGGAGGGCGGCGTCAAGAGCATCATGTCGTCGTATAATGCCCTGTCGACCAACCTCGACGAGAAGAATGCCGCAGGCATCGGCTGGACGTCCTCGAAGGCCTGGGGCGGCAAGCCCAACGCCATGAACGACTGGCTGCTGACGGGCATCCTGCGCGACGAGTGGGGTTTCACGGGCTACGTCACCAGCGACTGCGCCGGTGTGTCGTGCATCTATCGCCCTGTGAAGCATGCCTATTTCGGCCGCTACGACGAGAGCGACGCCGAGCTGACTGCCGAATACCAGGCACGTGCCACTGCACTGGCCATCAAGGCCGGCAACGACATGAACTGCGAGTTCAAAAACCGTACCAGCGTCTACCAGACAGCCGTCGAGGCCGCCATCGACAAGGGCTACATGACCGAGGCCGACCTCGACCGCGCCCTTGTCCGCGTGCTGGAGACGCGCTTTGCCTTGGGTGAGTTCGACGACGCCACGCCGTGGAGCACGTTAGGTGCCGAGACCTTGGAGTCGGCCAAGCATCAGGCCCTGGCACTGAAGGCTGCCCGGGAGAGCATCGTACTGCTGAAGAACGATGCCGTGCAGGGCAAGCCCCTGCTGCCCCTCACCGGCGGCGAGCGCATAGCCCTCATCGGCCCCTATGCCAACCAGATCATGCTGGGCGACTATTCCGGTACGCCTACCTACACCACCACTCCCTTCGAGGCCTTCGCACGAAGGATGGACTTCCACGTCGGCGACGGCACCATCCAGGCCGAGAACTTCTCGGCAGTCGTCGGTGGCCATGCGGCGAAGATGAACCAGGGCAGCGGCTATCTGGAGAACACCGCCCCGGGCAACATCCTGGTGTACGACGATGTAGACTTCGGCGAGGGCTGCACCCACTTCCTCATGTCGTGTGCCGCTAAGAATACCGGCGTGGCCACGCTGACCTTCCACCTCGACAGCGACACCTCGCAGCCCTTCCTCACCATCAGCAACAAGGATACCGGCAGCTGGACCAGATGGACCGACGTGACGGCCACCGTCGACCCCGCCGTCGTGAAGGGCATCCACCGTCTCTTTGTCAAGTTCAGCGGTCAGCAGAAATATGCCGGCAACTACGACTACTTCCGCTTCTACCGTCCCGACAGCAACCCGCTGGAGGAGCGCGGCCCCCTCTACATGCTGCAGACCACGGGGTCGGTCAACGAGACGCCTTCCAGCGACATCATAGCGCGCGCCAAGGCCGTAGCCCGTCGTGCCGACGTCGTCGTGTTCCTCGGCGGTACCAACTTCGAGAAGCTCAGCGACCATGCCACGGGCACCGAGAGTCACGACCGCTTCCTGCTGACGCTGCCCGGCCGCCAGGAGGAGCTGCTCAAAGCCATCTGCGAGGTCAACCCCCGGGTGGTGCTGGTGCTGGAAACCAACTCGTCGGCAGACATCACGTGGGCGAAAGCCAACATCCCTGCCATCCTCGACGTATGGTATGGCGGGCAGGCTCAGGGACAGGCCATCTGCGACGTGCTCTTCGGCGACTACAATCCCGGCGGCAAGCTCACCACCACCTGGTACAACAGCCTGGCCGAGCTGCCTGCCGCCAGCGACTCGCAGTTCCGCGCCGACGGCATGCTGGAATACAACGTCGACGAGTGGGGCTACACCTATATGTATTACGGACGTGGCACAGGAGCCAACGTCAGCCGACAGGCTGAAAAACCCATGTACCCCTTCGGCTATGGGCTCAGCTACACCACCTTTGAATACAGCCATGCCAGCATCAGCAGCACACAGGCTTCGTGTACCATTACCAATACCGGCAGCCGTCGAGGTGCTGAGGTGGTGCAGGTCTATGCCACCTTCCCCGACTCGCACGTTGCCCACCGTCCGCAGCGTAAACTGGTAGGATTTCAGCGCGTAGAGCTGGAACCCGGCGAGAGCCAGACGGTCACCATTCCCATCCGCGAGCGCCAGCTGGCCTATTGGGACGCGACCAGCCACTCGTGGCAGGTCGAGGGCGGCACGGTAGGCATCCACATTTCGGCATCGTCTGCCGACGACCGACTGAGTGGTTCGTTCGTGCTAACAGCCCATCAGCTTGACGACAACGCGGAGGATGTCTCGGCCGTCGGCCATGCAGCCGTCGGTCCTGCTGCCTCGCCAACCTGCTTCGACCTCGCTGGCCGCCCCGTGAGCAGCCCCGCTAAGGGTATTTACCTGATAGACGGAAAGAAAATCATCAAACAATAAAACCCAACTATCAACAACAATGAAAAAGCTAAGAACAATTCTTGCCTTCATGGCAGCACTCTGCACCATGTGGGCGACGGCCGCCACAGTGAACATCCCGACAGCGGATGACAGTGACATCAGTTGGAACAATGCCACGCTCGGCAATTGTAACACAGAAGGTGACGGAGCCACCATCGGCTCCACACACAACGGCTCTACAGCCACGTTTACCCTCTCAAACGCTACGCAGCGGGACTATTACCTGACATTCGCTTCGGGTGCCAGCGGACTGACGGCTACCGTCAGCTGGACATTGACCGACGGCGGCAGCTACAGCCAAGTGAAGACATTCAACATATCGAACACTGGCTCATGGACCCCTTCCGAGAAGCACGGTGCTTGGTTTACCAATGTCCCTGCCGGCTCGCTGACTCTCACCATGAAGGTGGAGAGTACCACAGGCAGCTATGCCGGTAACTATGGCAGCCTGGCCGTGCGTACCACCGATGGCATCCTCACCATCCCAGGAACCATCGACATAGCCACGGGCAGCTACACGGGGGGTGCCCGATTGGAGAACGACGACACCAACGTAGGCTGGGTCAGTAATGGCACTTCGGCCTCCTACACCTTACGTGTCACCGAGGCTGGTGTCTACAAGATGACCATCCCCATGACAAAATATGGCGACGGTACCATCACCACCACCGTCACTGACGACGAGACAGGTACCCAGGAGGCTGCTGGAACGTGGACCATGGTCGCTGCTTCAAACTATGAAGACAAAGACGTGCTCGTTGAGGGCGAGCTGACCACCGGCCAGAAGACCTTGCGCATGGACTTTGCCACCTCCAGCAGTTTCCTGCTGAACTACAAGAGCTTCACCATGACCCGAGTGGCCGACCACTTTGCACGCATCACCTCGCTGGCCGTTACGGGACAGACCGTTACAGCTGGCGACGACAGCGACTGGTACTGCCAGCTGCCGGCAGCTATGGACGGCAACGTGACGTTCAGCGTCGGCAAGACTAACTGCACTGTCAGTGCTACTGCCAAGGATGCCAGCGACAACGCCGTCTCTGTCACCGATAATGGCGACGGCACATTTACTCTCGCACCGCCCGCTCCCGGCACCAATACTATGGTGACCCTCACGCTCACTCCAGACGCTGGTGCTATGTCGGCTAAGACGGAATACACGCTGAAACTGTTCCGCATTGGCGAGATCTCGCTGACAGGTCTGACCATCGACGGCATCAACACACCGTCGCTGCTCACCGGCCTGAACGACACCCAGGCAGCCACCTTCGACAACGTGTTTACCGCTGTGCCCGAGGTGCAGGCTACCGTCGTTGACGGCAGTGTCATTACCGGCACACCCACCGTCACTGGTACCCAGATTTCCTATGCCCTGCACGCTGAGATGGCAGGCAAGACCAAGGACTACACACTGACCCTGAACGGTCTACATATATATAATAAGGTGGAAGGCGACGAGACTGTCAACCTGAAATATACCTCTGAGGGAAATGATAAAGACAAAAAAATCTGGAGCAACGGCCTCTACAGCCTGTCGCCCGTTGGCGATGGCTGGAGCAACAGTGGTTTTAAGCTGTCGAAGAACGATAACCCTTTCATCCTCTCTGTTCCCAGTGATGTCGTGGTGAAGCAGTTTATTATCCATGAGTTCAAAGACAACTACACACCAGGTAGCTTCAATGCCATATCTTCTGACGGCATGACGGCATACGTCCCCTACAAGCACTCTTTCGACAACGTCAACAAGTACGACCTCGTCATCAACCTTGAGGACCATCAGGCCGGCAAACCCATTCAGTTCAGTTTCACCGATGGCAGTCAGATTACTGGATGGTACGAGCTGACCGTCGAGAAACAGGCCATTACCACTGCACCCGTTGTAACCGACCAGCAGGTAACCGTGGTAAACAACCATGCCGTGGTAGCGCTGACTTTCGACCGCGAGATGACCGAGACCACCGCTACCATCAACGGTGGCAACGTGACGGCTGAAGGTGGCAGTGCCACACTGTACTTCCCCATCTGGAACCTCAACTACTCGACGGAGTATACGCTGACCATTGCTGCGGGTGCCGCCAAGGACACCTATAACAACAGCAATGCCGAAGCCATCAACGTGGCCGTCAATACTGCTGCCAAGCCTGTCGTCGAGAAGGCTGCTTACGACTATGTAGTCAGCACCGCCGCGGAGTTCACGGCTGCCGTAACCGCCGTCAATGCTTCAAACACCAGCGCTTCGGCTGCTCGTAAGACCATCTTCATCAAGAACGGTGACTACGACTTCGGTGCTACCGAGCAGCGCATCAGCGGCTATAACGTCAGCCTCATCGGCGAGAGCCGCGACGGTGTCGTGCTGCATGGCAACCGCGATGGCATCAGTAACCCTGTACTCAACTTGCGCGACCGCACAGGTTTCTACCTGCAGGACTTGACCGTCCGCAACGACAAGAACTACGGTCAGGACGACAAGGTTGGTGTGGGTGTTGCCATCTATGGTGGTGACAAGACGGTGATGAAGAACGTGCGCATGCTCTCCAATCAGGATACGCAGGTGACAGGACACCGTGCCTACTTTGAGAACTGTAAGATACATGGTACGGTAGACTTCATCTGTGGTGGTGGTGACAACTACTACTGGCAGACCGACCTCGTGTTAGAAGACCGCGGCGGAGACGTCATTGCTGCTCCGTCTACCAGTGCTTCGTTGAAGTGGGGCTATGTGTTCCAGCAGTGTACCGTCAGTGCAATGGATGGTGCCACAGAGGTGACTGACGGTTCGTGGAACCTGGGTCGCCCCTGGCAGGATACTCCGCGTTGCTACTATCTGAACACACGAATGAATGTGCTTCCCAGTGACAATGGCTGGGCAAGTATGGGCAATCTGCCTACTTACTTCTACGAGTATGGCTCTACCGACAAGAACGGCTCGGCCATCGGCCTCAGTAAGCGTGGCAACTCGCCCTCCAGCACCAACGCCTACACGCCCGTGCTCACTGCCGAGCAGGCCGCCAAGTTCACCGTAGAGAATGTTTTAGGCGGTACTGACTCTTGGTTGCCTACCGAGCAGACCGTCAGCGTCAGCGCTCCCACCGTCAGCGTCAGCGGCACCACGCTCAGCTGGACCGACGTAGAGGATGCCCGCTGCTACGTCATCTTCAAGGACGGTCAGTATGTGGCTAACCAGACAGCCACCAGCTACGAGATGACTGGCGAAGGTATCTATACCGTTCGCGCAGCCAACCTCTGCGGTGGCCTTGGCGAGGAGTCGTCGGACATTGTTTTCCGCCGTTCTGTCAAAGCAGGCAACTGGAGCACCGTCGTTGTGCCCTTTGCTGTCAGCGACGTCGAGACGACTTTCGGCACCGGCACAAAGGTCGCCCAGCTGACGGGCGTAACGGGTAACACACTGAACTTCAGCAATGTCACCTCGATGAATGCCAACGAGCCTTACATGATTAAGGTTGCAGCCAACTTTGATGCTGCTATCCTCAACGGCGCAACCGTCGACTTCGGTACACCAGTCAAGACCGTCGACAACGTTACCTTCCAAGGTGTTTACGAGGGTGGCAACATACCCACAGGAGCCTTCTTCGTCAGTGGCAACCAGCTCTACCAGGCGCAGGATGCAACCAACACTATCGCTCCCTTCCGTGCCTACTTCACTACGTCTGATCCTGCCAGAGAGCTGAAGCTTGACTTCGGTGGCGAGACGACAGGAATCAGCGACGCTATGCGTCTAATGAATAATGAACAATTAATAATGAATAATGGCGTCTACGACCTGCAGGGTCGCCGTGTTGCCCAGCCCACTCGTGGCCTGTACATCGTGAACGGACGTAAGGTATTAGTCCCCTAAAAAAAAGAAAAGACAATGAAGAAGACATATTTTATTCCGTCCATGGACGTTGTAGTATTGAGTGCTGGCATCAGTCTGATGACAGGCAGCCACACCCTTGGCTTGGATGACCTGCCCAATGCCTCTTTCTATGACCCTCAGCCAGGGTCAGGACTTATAGCCGACTGACGCTACAGGCAGATACGTATATAGAGACCTGAAGAGACAGGAGTACCGGACTGAATACAGAACCGGTATTCCTGTTTTTTGTTTTTTTTCGTGCAGACAGTAGTGCATTTACAGGAATATTTAATATATTTGCAGTCGCAAAATAACGAAAACGTATGAAACGGATACTACTGTCGACCTTCGTATACGTGCTGCTGGTATCACCCACAGCTGCCCAGTCGGGCAATTACTTCATGCGCACATTCACCGTGCACGACGGAATGCCAGCCAACCTCATATCGGGCATGAAGCAGGACAGCCGCGGACTGATGTGGATAGCTACATGGAACGGACTGTGCTGTTACGACGGCTATAAATTCACCTCTTTCCGGGGTGGAGAACGTGGCACCGACGATGCCCTGTCGTCCAATCGTATAGCCATGATTCAGCCCGACAGCCGTGACAACATTTGGGTGCGTACCTACGATGGTGGGCTGTACCTGTTCGACACGCGGCAGTGTCGTTTTACCAATGTCGGCCGATTGGTAGAGCAGCGTTTCGGCCAGCCGCTACAGCCCCGTAATATGTATGCCCTGCCGTCAGGACATACATGGATAACCGACGAGCACGGCCGGCTCAATCTGCGTATAGACGACCGTTATCCTACTGACGTGGCACGCATGGAGGTGATAGGCACGGAGAAGTATCCTATCATCGGCCACTACATTCGTAAGGTGGAGTGTGACGACAAGGGGCGAGAATGGATTGTCACCGACAGCTGCCGTATGCTGTATGGCACCCGTCAGTGCAGGCCTTATAGCAGGCGTGACACCGCAACGGTCGTAGACAGCGCGCTGGCACGGCGGATGGCAATATGCGGTCTGCACCGCAGTGACAACGCCAAATACTACGTTGACCGTCAGGGTAACCTTTGGTTCACGTCGTCGCGTGGACTTTCGCTGGTCACGTTTCGTGACAACCATTTCAGCGAGTTGCCTGTTGTAGCCGGTCAGCAGACGCGCTCGCTGCTCTGCAGGCGCGACGGCAGCCTCTGGGCAGGCAGCAACGACGGACGCGTCGCTATCTATAGCCATGGACAGCTGTCATGGCTTGACGCCACAGGCCACGTCAGCCGCCAGCCGGTACGCTTTGCCGACCGCATCTATGCCCTCTACGAAGACTCACGCGGCACGGTATGGATAGGTACCAAGGGGCACGGACTCTACAGCGTCGGTGCAGGGGGCGCCGTCGGTCACTACCTTCCCTCGGCCGACCGCTATTCCCTGAGCCACGATGCCGTCTATGCCATCGCCGAGGATGCCATGGGGCGCGTATGGATAGGCACCTTTGGCGGCGGGCTGAACATTGCCGTACGGCAGGCTGACGGCTCGCTGCGATTCCTGCACGACGGCAACGAGCTGAAGGGTTACCCGAAGAGGGAGTTTCGGAAGATACGCCGGCTGACCTTCGACGGCCACGGCCGTGCGCTGATCTCCACAACGTCGGGGCTGGTGACGTGTGATGCCCGCCGGCAACCCGCCGACATGGCGTTCTACACCACAGGACACCGACCCGCCGACAGCCTCTCGCTCTACAGCAGCGACGTGATGCAGACGCTGGTCGGCAGCGACGGCACCGTATACGTTGCCACACTGGGCGGCGGCATACAGCGGATAGCCGACGACCAGCTGCTGAAGGGCGAGCTGGCCATGCAGACCGTAGAGCCGCTGAACGCGACGGCCGTCAACGCGCTGGCCATGGCGGAAGACCGTCAGGGCAACGTGTGGATAGTCCGCGAGAGCGGCATAGAGTGCTACCTGCCCCGACAGCAACAGCTGATGCTGTTTGGCCGCAGCAGTCTGCCCAACGCGATGGAGACCACCGACGCGATGCCCGTTGCCGACAGCAGTGGGCGACTGTGGGTCGGTACGCTGGGCGGCGTGCTGGCGTTTCGTTCTGCCGCCATCCACAAGAGCCGTTTCCGTCCCGACATTGTGTTCACCAGTGTGCAGTATCAGGGCGAGCGGACTGTTCACCCGCTGCTCAGCCGTAGCGTGCTGACGGTACTGCCCGACGAGCGTAACCTGACGGTCAGCTTTGCTGCCCTGGACTACGAGGACAACAGCATGCTGCAGTATGCCTACAAGACCGACGACAGGAATCAGCGACGCTATGCGTCTAATGAATAATGAACAATTAATAATGAATAATGGCGTCTACAAGCTGCAGCAGTCGCTGGCCGACGGCAACAGCCACGACGGCTCGGAGCATGAGCCAGAGGCCGACGGACGCTGGGCGGCGACGGCAGCGCGTCGGCGCTGGCAGTACACCTACACGCTAAAAGAGCCGGAGATTGTGGATGCCGACGAGGTGATGATGAACCAGCTGATGCAGTTTATCGAGCAGCGCATCGGCGACGAGGAGCTGAAGGTCGACGAGATGGCCGAGGCCGTCAACATGAGCCGCACGGTGTTCTACGGTAGGGTACGCAGCCTGGTGGGCATGTCGCCGAGCGACTTCCTGCGTAGTGTGCGCATGCAGCGCGCCACGCAACTGCTGGTGCACAGCCGTATGGCCGTTGCCGAGGTGGCCTACGCTGTGGGATTCACCGACCCGAAATATTTCAGCAAGTGCTTTAAGAAGGACACTGGCTTGACGCCGTCGGAGTATCGTGCACGAGGATAGTGTGTTTCAAGGGGGGTAGCGCCTACCTCCGCATGTTACGCGGGTGGTGCTGTAGTATCTGTTGGCGCAGCGTCGACATGTCGATGTGGGTGTAGATCTCGGTGGTCGCCGTATCATTAAAAAACAGCAGGGCTTGGATGACACGCAGGTCGGCGCCGCCCTCAAGCAGGGCCGTGGCAAACGAGTGGCGCAGCGTGTGGGGCGAGATGGTCTTGGCGATACCGGCCTCGACGGCCTGCCGCTTGATCATGATGAGTATCATGACGCGCGTCAGGTGGGCGCCCCGACGGTTCAGGAAGACGTAGTCCTCCTCGCCGGGCTTGATGGTCATCTGGCTGCGGTCCATGAACCAGTAGTCCAGCTCCTTGATGGCCCGTGGCGAGATGGGCACCAGCCGCTCCTTCGACCCCTTGCCCAGCACGCGGACGTACTGCTCGTCGAGATAGAGGTCGGAGAGCTTCAGGTTGACCAGCTCGCTGACACGCAGTCCGCAGGAGAAGAGCACCTCGACGATGGCACGGTTGCGCTGACCCTCCCACTTCGAGAGGTCGATGCTCTGCTCCAGCATGTCTACCTCCTCGACGGACAGCACCTCGGGCAGGTGCTCGCCCAGCACGGGCGACTCGAGCAGCTCGCTGGGGTCGTCGGTGCGGTAGCCGTCGAGCTGGAGGAAGCGGAAGAAGGAGCGCACGCCGCTCAGGATGCGACACTGCGAACGGGGACCTACCCCGATGTCGTGCAGCGAGGCGGCAAAGTGCTGCAGGTCCTCCAGCCCGACATCCAGCACGTGCTTGTCTTCGTCGGCCAGATAGCTGAGCAGCTTCTGCACGTCACGCTGGTAAGCCTCCAGCGTGTTCGGCGAGAAACCACGCTGCAGTTTCAGGTATCTGAGGTAGCTGCGCGTAATATTTGACGGCGTTTTCTTGTCTGTTTCCATTTTATTTATTACTTTTGCCTGCAAAATTAATAAAAATCGCTGAATTATGAAAATAATTATCATGAATGGTCCCAATCTGAACCTGCTGGGCGTCCGCGAACCGGGCATCTACGGGTCGTCGTCGTTTGAACAGTACCTGCCTACCCTGCAGGCACGCTACCCCGACGTGGAGATAGACTACTACCAAAGCAATGTCGAGGGGGAACTGATCAACAAGATGCAGGAGGTGGGCTTTGCCGTCGACGGCATCGTGCTCAACGCCGGTGCCTACACGCACACCAGCATAGCACTGCACGACTGCATTCGCTCGCTGAAGGCTCCCGTCGTCGAGGTACACATCTCCAACGTCCACCAGCGCGAGGAGTTCCGCCACCACAGCATGATATCGGCGGCCTGCCTTGGCGTCATCTGCGGATTCGGCCTCGACTCGTATCGGTTGGCTGTGGAGGCTATTATTAACCAATAGATAATTAGCAATTAGTAATGAGTAATGAGTAATTATTATCTCAAGTTTCCCACCTTTTATAATAATCAAGAATTAGAGAATTAGAGAATTTCTCCTTAGCAGTTTAGTAGAATTATAGGGAATTTGAGAAGAAATGGCAAGCCATTTCCGTTTCAGTCCGCAGAGTTCCAGCCGCTTGCGGCGGGTAATTCCAAACAATTCTCTATTTTGCAATAATTCTCTAATTCTCAAATTCTTGATAAATAATGACTTAACGTTCATTATTGGGATGGGAAACTTCAGTTATTATTAGTTATGTAAGATAAATTATGCCTTTGCCACTCAGCAACAAGAAACCTGCTATGAAGCACCTTAGTCTAATCATAATTACTAATTACTAATTACTCATTACTCATTACTCATTAAAAAATCATGACTCTCGAATCCTACATCCTCGCCCACACCTCCCCTGAGCCAGACTACCTCTACCGCCTGTGGCGTGCCACCAACATCCACATGCTACACGGCCGCATGGCGTCGGGCCACCTGCAGGGCCGTCTGCTGAAGATGCTGGTCCAGATGATACGCCCGAAGACCATCCTCGAGGTGGGCACCTTCAGCGGCTATTCAGCACTCTGCATGGCCGAGGGACTCGACGAGGGAGGCATGGTGTACACCTTCGAGATCAACGACGAGCAGGAGGACTTCACCCGGCCGTGGATAGAAGGGTCGCCGTGGGCCGACAAGGTACGCTTCATCATCGGCGATGCCGTCAGCGAGGCTCCCCGGCTGGGCATCGTGTTCGACATGGCCTTTATCGACGGTGACAAGCGTACCTACCGTGAGACCTACGAGTCGGTGCTCAGCGTGGTGCGACCGGGCGGCTTCATCCTGGCCGACAACACGCTGTGGGACGGTCATGTGGTAGACCCAGCCTACGACCGCGACCCACAGACCCACGGCATCGAGACGTTCAACGACAGCCTCGTCGACGACGACCGCGTAGAGCAGGTCATACTGCCTCTTCGTGACGGTTTGACGCTCATTCGTAAACGATAAGTACACAAATTCCACGAATTTTATACTTTTTCCACGCTTTTTGTTTGCTATTTCAATAAAAATGCTTACTTTTGCTTACAAATTGTAAAACAACAGCAAAAGAAACATGGATAAGATTGATAATCTTGACAAGAAAATTCTGAGTATTCTGTCACAGAACGCACGTATCGCATTCAAGGATGTCGCCGCAGAGTGTAACGTCAGCCGAGCAGCCATCCACCAGCGCGTACAGCACCTGATAGAGGCCGGTGTCATCATGGGCAGCGGCTTCGACGTCAACCCCAAGAGCCTGGGCTACAGCACATGTACCTACGTGGGCATCACCCTGGAGCGTGGCTCGATGTACAAAGATGTCGTAGAGTGCCTGCGCCACATTCCCGAGGTCGTGGAGTGCCACTTCACCACCGGTCCGTACACCATGCTGGCCAAACTCTACGCCCGCGACAACGAACAGCTGATGCAGCTGCTGAACGGACGGCTGCAGGATATTCCCGGTGTGGTGGCTACCGAGACACTCATCTCGCTGGAACAGAGCATCCGCCGCGACATACCCGTAACATTCGAGGAATAACCTCATTACTCATTTCTCATTCCTCATTTCTCATTTAAAAATGAACAACTGGCAGTCACTACTCGACAGGGCCTACGCCTCCTTCCCCGAGGCAAGCCGCCAGCCCGTCATCGGCATCACGGGTAACTACGGCGAACAGAACTGCAAACTGGCCGAAGGCTACTACAAGTCAATACAGCAGGCCGGCGGCGTGCCCGTCATCATACCCCCACTGGCCGATACCGACAGCATCATCAACACCCTGGAGCACATCGACGGACTACTGCTCAGCGGCGGTGCCGACTACAACCCGCTGCTATGCGGCGAGGAGCCATCGCCACGCCTGCACGGCATCAACAGCGAGCGCGACCTGCCCGAACTGCTGATCACACAGCTGGCCTACAACCGACAGATACCCATGCTCGGCATCTGCCGTGGCATACAGACACTGGCCATGGCGCTGGGCGGCAAGGTGGCACAGGACATCGCCGAGGAGTACCCCGACGTACGGCTCGTCAAGCACGACCAGGATGCCGACCGCTCACAGCCCACTCACAGCGTAAGCGTGGAAGCCGACTCCACCTTATATGACATCTACAAGGAGGCACAGCTCATCCAGCCCACCGACGGTGGCGGCGGACGGCTCTACGTCAACTCCATGCACCACCAGGCCGTCAGCGACTGTGGCGAACGGTTCCGCATGACGGCACGTGCTGCCGACGGCGTCATCGAGGCCATCGAAAGCCGCGAGTTCAAGAGCATCATCGGTGTACAGTGGCACCCCGAATGCCTGGCCGACGGTGCCCCACTCTTCCAGTGGCTCGTACGCCAGGCCATGCACTACCGCGAGGCCTGTGACATGCACCGCCGCATACTGACGCTCGACACACACTGCGACACACCGATGTTCTTCCCACAAGGCGTCGACTTCGGAAGCCGTGATGAGCGCATACTCGTCGACCTGCACAAGATGACCGAGGGACACCAGGATGCCACCATCATGGTGGCCTACCTGCCACAGCCACAGATGGGCGAGACGTTCTCGTCGAAGGTGGACTTCGACGTCAGCAGCCCCATGGAGTATGCCGACCTCATCTTCGACAAGATAGAAGAGCTGGTCGAGAAGAACAAGCACTACCTCAGCATAGCACGTACGCCTGCCGACCTGCTGTCCGACAAGCGGCAGGGCCGACATAGCATCATGCTCGGCATCGAGAACGGGCTGGCACTCAACGGACAGCTGCAGACGCTGCGACACTTTGCACAGCGGGGCATCGTCTACATGACACTCTGCCACAACGGCGACAACGACATCTGCGACTCGGCACGGGGATGTACCACACACAACGGTGTCAGCCAGTTCGGCCAGCAGGTCATACGCGAAATGAACCGGCTGGGCATTCTCGTCGACCTCAGCCATGCCTCGGAGCAAAGCTTCTACGACGCACTGGACATCAGCGAACAGCCTATCGTGTGCAGCCACTCCAGCTGCCGCAAGCTGTGCGACCATCCGCGCAACCTGACCGACGAACAGATGCGCGCGCTGGCCGCCAAGGGTGGTGTCATGCAGATCACCATGTACAACGGATTCCTCGTCAAGGACGGCAATGCCACCGTCAACGACGCAATGCGCCACCTGGAGCATGCCATCAAGGTGATGGGCATCGACCACGTAGGCATCGGCACCGACTTCGACGGCGACGGCGGCATACGCGGGCTGGCCAGCTCGTCGGACGTCATCAACTTCACACGCATGCTGATGGCCCGCCGCTATAGCGAGAACGAGATACAGAAAATCTGGGGCGGCAACTTCCTGCGGGTGATGAGCCATGTGCAGAAGGAGAGACAATAAGCCAAAGGAGAATATGAAGACGACATACATTATTTGCCTTTTCACCCTGTTCATCGTAGGGTGTAGCACGACCAAGAAGAGCCAGACGGCCAGCAAGCCGGCAGTCAGCATCGAGTTCAACGCCGACTCTGCCTATGCCTACTGTGCCGCACAGTGCAGTTTCGGACCACGCGTCATGAACAGCCCTGCCCACGAGCAGTGCGCACAATGGATAGCAAGCCAGTTCAGCCAGTACGGCTACAACGTAGAGCTGCAGCGCGCCGACCTCCGCGGCTATGACGGCACCGTGCTCAAGAGCACCAACATCATAGCCACAGCCCCCCTGTCGTCCCCCGAGGGGGACACGATAGCTGGCACCGCCGCCAACAATACTGAAGCCCCCTCTACGTCTTCCGGTTCGGCAGACGGCGGCACCGCCACCATTCCTCGCATCCTGCTCTGCGCCCACTGGGACAGCCGCCCCTGGGCCGACAACGACCCCGACTCCGCTAACTGGCGCAAGCCCGTCATGGGAGCCAACGACGGAGCCTCTGGCGTGGCCGTCATGCTCGAACTGGCCCGTCTGCTTCAGCAGCACGACTCGGCACGCATCGCCGTCGACTTCGTATGCTTCGATGCTGAGGACTGGGGTGTGCCACAGTGGAACGACGCCGTAGATGCCAACTCGTGGGCTTTAGGCGCACAGTACTGGGCAGCCCACCACAAGTCGCCACGCTACGACTTCGCCATCCTGCTCGACATGGTTGGCGGACAGCAGGCCAAGTTCTATCGTGAACTGCACTCCATGCAGTACGCCAGCAACGTTGTCGACATGGTGTGGCAGGCCGCCAGTGCCGCAGGCTACGGCAGCACGTTCCCCCACAAGGACGGCGGCTGGATAACCGACGACCACGTGCCCGTCAACGAGCAGGCCTCCATTCCCTGTATCGACATCATCAACCACTATCCCGACTGTCCGCAGGGTTCCTTCGGTCCTACATGGCATACCGTCAACGACGACCTCCAGCACATCGACCGCAACACGCTCCGTGCTGTCGGCCAGACGCTTGTCCAGCTCATCTACCAGTAGCACGCACCTTGCCTGGATTAAACGGATTATTATTAAAACCACAGATTGCACGGATTTTTAAGACAACGAATTAAAACGAATTACACGAATGGCACGAA
>CAMJWJ010000004.1 GCA_946409435.1 uncultured Prevotella sp.
CCGTGTTAGTCCGATGCATAAAAAAGTCCGCAAAAGTCCGTGTTAGTCCGATGCATAAAAAAGTCCGCAAAAGTCCGTGTTAGTCCGATGCAATAAACAAGCCGTGAAAGTCCGATGAAAAAAATGCGGTTTTCTTTTGGATTGTTCATGCTATTTTGTACCTTTGCAAGCAGAATATTTGCGATAACTAAAAAGGATTGTTTGACAAGTTTAATAGCATGAAAGATGCAAGAAAGACAATTTACCATTGTGGGCCTGAGGCATCATGCCTGGCAGGGAGACGACCTGGAGCAGCGAATGCTGAAGGCCGTCGGCATGCGCATCGTACTGATGCGTGAAGAGATGAACGAGTGGAACCATGAGGCCACGGCGGCGTATATCGACACCGAGATGGTGGGCTACGTGGCCAACGGACAGTGCAGCGAGAGCAGTGCTTACTGTGATATGTCGGAGGCTCAGCTGCTGGAGGGCACCGTGACGGCCATCGACACGGAGCACCACCAGCTGACGGTGGCCGTGAGCGTCAGCGGCACGCTGCCCGACCGTCAGGACGAGACGGCCGTCTACGAGCAGTGGGAGCGTGACTACAACACGGCCCCGCTGATGGGCTACACGTCTGACGAGCAGCGTCTGCTGCTGTTGCGCCGCGACCTGTTGCACATGCTGCACACAGGCGGTGCAATGGACGACACGATGCGCCGCAACCTGGAGGTGTACAGCAGTCTAATGGCGTGGGACATCAGCCGTGAGGCCATCGACGACCGCCGCCGGATCATCGGCATGATGGTGGCCAGCGACGATGCTGCGGTCAGCTCGTGGGGTCACCAGCTGGAGGTTGCCGTCACGGCCCTCGGCTCACCGGAGGCCCGCGAACAGCTGGCCGACTACATCTTCCGTCAGCTGCCCCTCAGCGACGCCTTCCATCAGATGGCCCTCCGCCACAGCCATACCGACCCTTCGGTGCTGGAGTCACAGCTGCGGACGTTTCCTCACAGGCTGTTCGACGAGTACCGCCTGTCGGTGACCGACTTCGTATCGAAGCTGTACTACCGTCGCGTGCCCGCGCGGGCACTTCGTTATTTTATCAGTGGGTTGCTGCTGCTGGAGCACCTGCGCCACGGCACGGCGGAGGCTGACAGCCTGTCGCGCCGCCAGCAGCAGGCGGTGGCCGACGCCCTGCAGTATGTGGGGCGGATCCGCCACTGTGCCACCCCCGACTGGCAGCCGGACATGGAACGGCTGTGGCAGCGGCTGACCACGGACTATGCCGAGCGCATAGCCGACGTGCAGCGCCTGCGGCAGACGACGTTCAACCGCCGCTTCGTCTGCCGGCTGGTGGGCACGCTGCTGCAACAGGGTGTCTACCGTCAGGACGTGGCGCAGACGGAGTACACGCGGCTGCTGGAGGGCAGCAGTCGCAGCAACCTGCGGAAAGAGGTGAACCAGGGTGTGGACGACGACGCCACACGGCTGTACATCCGACAGCTGCTACGCCAGCTAAACGGCTGAGCTAATCAATCATTATCCATAACGTTGAACCACCCATCATAGCTAATCGCCCATGTCAAGAAGCAAAGAAGAAGCCATCGCAGCTGGCGTGAAAACAAGAGAGACGCAGCACAGCATGAAGCGTCGCAAGCCTTGGCACAACTACTACCGCCGGGGAACCTACATGCTGACACTGGTGGTCGAAGGAAGGCACCCCGTGCTGGGGAGACTGCACACTCCCGCAGCGTCAGCTGCGGGCTCCTACATTGAGCTGACTGCCCTTGGGCGGCTCATCCGCGACGAGGAGATACCGAAAATCTCCGCCCACTATAAGATGGTGGAAGTATGGAAGCTCTGCATCATGCCAGATCATATCCACATGATAGTAAGAATAACAGAGGACTTACCAAAAGGCAAGCATTTGGGGCACATCATAGCAGGCTTTAAAGGAGGCTGCTCGCGGGCGTGGTGGCGAACCACAGCACCCAGCGCTAACGCGCAGGGAGTAGTGGCTGCCGCCGCCACGACCGCCACGCCCACCACCACGACCGCCACCACGACCGCCGCCACCACGACCGCCACCACGACCGCCGCCACGACCGCCACCACGACCGCCACCACGCCCGCCACCACGACCGCCGCCACGACCGCCACCACGACCACCACGACCGCCACGACCGCCACCACGACCGCCCCACCTCCCGCAGCGTCAGCTGCGGGGGGGCCTTCTCTTTTCGAGCGCGGCTACAACGACCTTATCCTGCTTGAGGACGGGGAGCTTGACAACTGGAAGCACTACCTTGACGACAACCCACGCCGCCTGTCCATCAAACGGCTCGTCCCTGACTACTTCACCACGCTGAACTACAGGGACATCGCTGAGTGGCACTGCCAGCTGGTGGGCAACAGTTTCCTGCTTGACATCCCGCATAAGGTGGCTGTCATAGTGCATGGCGGCTATACTGACCAGGAGTTTGCTGCCTATCGCGAGCAATGGCTGGCGTGTGGAGAGGCTGGCGGCGTACTGGTGAGTGCCGCTATTGCCAAACGTGAGAAGGCTGTCATGCGCGAGGCCATGAACCGTGGCTATCGTCTGATTTTAGTAAGGGAGAACGGTTTCCCCTCCTTGTACAAGCCTGCTGGTGAGTCCTTTGACGCTTGTTCCGAAGGCCGTCTGCTGCAGGTCTGTCCTTGGGAGTACCACATGGAGCGCCGTACCATTTCGCGCGAGCAGTGCCTGGAGTTGAACAGGCTGGTAGAGTATATCTCACATGGGTGTCGCTCTGCCGACAGCGGCTGACGGTAAACGGCTGAGGGTCAGTGGTGTACTGAACTTGTGGATTACTCAACAGGGGTGTTGCGCTTGGCAACACCCTTTTTCGTGCTGTACCTTTGCAAGCGAGAAAAGAAATAAAAAATAAAAATTAAGAATTAAACAATTAAAAAAGGTATGGCAAGAAAGAACTTTATGATTACTGAGCATTTCTCGTACAACGAGATGACGCGGTCGGCATGGGCCGAGACGCGCCGAGTAGACAACACCCCTGACGAGCTGCAGCTGGCGGCTCTGGAGAACCTGTGCCGTACGGTGCTGGAACCGCTGCGCCGACAGTTCGGACCTATCACGATCAACAGCGCCTTCCGGTCGCCGAGGGTCAACGAGGGGGTACACGGTATGGGGAACTCCCGACACCTCTACGGCGAGGCTGCCGACATCCGATTCCCGGACCTTGAGACGGGACGGGCATACTTCCGATTCCTCAAGCGGCTACCTGACATCGACCAGCTACTGTTTGAATACCGACGCGACGGGGCCTGCTGGATACACGTCAGTACGCGACTTGACCCGCACGAGAACAGGCACCAGGTATTCCCGAACTACCGAGTGTAGAAGACAACGAAATTTTTAAAAACACCGAATTACGAATTATTTACGACAACGGATTACACGGATTGCACGGATTAAGTTGCGAATTATTTACGACCACGGATTGCACGGATTGCACGGATTAATCACGTAATAGATGATAAAAGTCCTGATAGTCCTACAGTCCGTGAAAGTCCGTAAAGTCCGATGCAAAAATAACAAGTCCGTTGCAAAAAAACGTGATAGTCCGTAAAGTCCGTTGCAAAAAAAAAAGTCCGTTGCAAAAAAAGATGACGACGATGAAGATATGTAGAAACTGTAACCGGCAACTGGCCGACGAGGAGTTTGAGCTGTACCCTACCGGCACTCGGCGGCACGTCTGCCGCCACTGCCACTACCTGTTGCACACCCGACCAGGCCACGACAGGTGGGTACAACGCCAACGCGCACGCGCGATAGTAGGGAAACGGTAAAAACAACCCACACTTCCCACACTTCCCACACCTTCGGTTGTGTGAGATTGCAACGCCACACTCATACCTTTAGGTGTGGGAAGTGAGGGAAGTGTGGGATAAAAAGACGATAAAACAATATATTATAACTATGAAGACTTTTAAAAACATGCTGAAACAATGGTGGAGCGCCTTGCTCCAAAGTATTTTTGAACACAACAAGGTGTTGGATAGGTGTCGGTTCGATGGCAAACTCACACCTAAACAGGAGATAGCCATCGGGGTGCGTCGGTTTTTCAAGGAAAACTATGAATTGCGCTATAATGTGATAAAACAAATAGAGGAATTTCGTGAGAAGGCCACTCACGGAAATGAGAAGGCCACTCACGATCGTGAGAAGGCCACTCACGGAGCTGAGTGGGCCACTCACAAGAATGAGAAGGCCACTCACAGAGGTAGAAAACAGACGAAGGAAAACGCCATTACCAGTGGCAAGGACATAGAGCCTGATGGCTGGCGGCCGCTGACCGACCGCGACCTGCACCGCATAGCTATCGAGCAGATGGAGCAGGTGGGTGTAGCCTGGTGCATCGACGTCGAGCAGTACGTACACTCTACATTCGTTACCGACTACAATCCCGTCAGCGACTACCTTGACCGTTGCGGCACGTGGGACGGCCGCGACCATATCGGCGACTTGGCGCGCCGCGTGCCGTGCCGATGTGCCGAGTGGGAGGCGTGGTTTCATCGTTGGTTTCTGGCTATGGTTGCCCAATGGCAGAATCTGTCGCGCGACTTTGGCAACAGCATCGTGCCCATACTCATCGGTGCTCAGGGTACCCACAAGTCGACGTTCTGCAAGCTGCTGCTGCCCCGCGAGCTGCGCGAATACTACATCGATGACATCAAGCTCGACTCCACCGAGCAGGTGGAGCGCATGCTGGGGCGCATGCTGCTGGTCAACATCGACGAGTATAACGCCAAGACAGACCGCGAGCAGGCGAAGATCAAGCGCCTGCTGACCGAAAAGGACGTGCAGACTCGCCGCATGCGCAGCGACCAGTACGTCATGCTGCCCCGCATGGCTTCGTTCATCGCCACCACCAACGACCCTCAGCCGTTGAGCGACCCGACGGGTTCGCGCCGCTACCTGTGCTGCGAGGTGACGGGCATGATTGACACCTCTACGCCCATCGACCACCGCCAGCTGTATGCCCAGGCCGTCAGCGAACTGCGCGAGGGTGCCGTATGGTACTTCACCAAGGAGGAGGAGGCGCTCATAAGCCAGCACAACCAGATGTTCCGCAGTCTGCCTTCGGCTGAAACCGTGTTGACGTCGTACTACACCCCCGGCCCACGTTGCAAGGAGTACTTCGTCAAGACAATTGACGTTCAGCAAGTACTGCGCTCCAAGTTGTCGTCCGTCGACGTGCCCAGCATCAAGAAGCTGACCCTCGCCCTACGCTCCTGCGGTTTTCAGTTTGGTGCTATCAACGGCCAGCGCGGCTGGTATGCCAAGCGTCTCGATGACGGGTTGAAAAATAATGAGGAATAAAGTGATGATGAGCAACTTTTCAACGGTGAACACCTATTTTTTTTGCCAAAATAAAACATTGTTACATCAGAAATGAGTGTTTTTCCTGATTTTTGTGTAATTTTGTCGGCATAAAGGAAAAATAAGGTGGAATCTATTATAACATAAACGGAAAAATAATATATTAACAAACAGTATGATACGCAAAAAAACCAACACCCTACTCCTGCTCCTGTTGACGATGACTCTGTCGGCAGCAGCACAGCAAGAACCGCGTGACATCGACAACTGGGTCCCCAACAACTCGTTCGGGCAAGGCAACCTCACCATCGACGGCTACAGCCAGTGGGACGGACAGTCGATGCAGAACTACACCGTCAACAGCGCCGGCGAAATAGAAATCCGCAACGCGGCGCAGCTGGCGCGGTATGCTCGGGAAATTCACGATAAAGATTCCGATAAGGAATTCCGTAGTACGAACGTACACCTGCTGTGCGACATAGACCTTGGCGGCTATTATTTCTCCATCACGCGTAGTAATATCTATGGTATCCAGGCTACGTTCGACGGCCATGGCCACACCATCCGCAACGGCTATGCCTTGCAATCATCCTATACCCAAGGCTATTACCAAGGCCTTTTTAAGGCTCTTAAAGGCGGCTATATCAAAGACCTGGTCGTGCGTAACTATCATGTCATAGGCGATGGTGCCGGCATTCTTGGTGATAATACATATGCCGGCATCATCTGTGGGTTAGCTTCCCCGGACTGGTACACAGATGAGAACACAAATACGCGTGTTTATAAAGGTTGTAAATTTGAAAACATCCGCGTCATCGACTGTACGATAACCGGCGAAGCGACCTGCGTTGGTGGAATCATTGGATTTGCAACTGAAGATCCAGACGTTGACGGAAAATACTATAAGAATGGTAAAGCTATCCGTGTTGACAATGAGCAAAGAGTACAATGCATTGATTGTCTGGTAATGAATTGCAGTATCTCCACAACTGATGATATAGCAGGCGGCATTATCGGCAAGGCAACGGTTGTAAACCTTGAAGGAAACCGCGTCATCAGCACTACTGTCCGTGGTGAGGATGAGTATGCCGGTGCCTTGCTTGGGGTAGATAAGTCAGTGGGATTTAGTAATGACTCTTATTCCAAACAGGCTCAGATTGATTGCAAAGACAATCTTGTATTGAACTGCTCCGTCAGCGGTGATGATATAGTTGGCGGTGCTATCGGAACCTTGGGTACAGATTATTCTTCGTCTGGGTATAAGTTTTATACGATAAAGAACAATATGATTCATGCCACCGTTGACGGCAACACCGAAAAAAAGGCAGCTGTCGTTTATGGCATCTCTACCGTAGAAGAGTTTCCCGTGTCAGACAACTACTACGACACCGAATTCTGTACACTTGATCCCGTAAAAACTTTAGAGGGTACTGCTGCAGGCAAAACGATAGCTGAAGGCAAGACCGCTGCGGACATGCACTCTGTCGATATGGGGTCGGACTCCAGATTCAAGAAGATGGAGAATCTATGGCCGCAGCTGCAGTCGGACTACGCCAGCGACAAGGTCATCACCACCGCCACAGAACTCGTGGCGCTGGCCGAAGAGGTCAACAATGGCATTTGCACCTACGAGGGCCGCGTGGTGCGACTGGGTGCCGACATCGACATGACGGGCGTCCTCATGCCTACCATCGGCATAACCGACCATCCCTTCATGGGCGAGTTCAACGGTCAGAGCCACACCATCAGCAACCTGAGCATCACTTCTGCGAATGACAACGTGGGCCTGTTCGGTGCTCTTATGAACGCCTACGTCCACAACGTCCGTATCGACGGTGCCAGCATCCTCGGAGAGAACCATGTGGGCGTGCTCTTCGGCACTACCGTCTACAGCCCCTGCTACATCAGCGACGTGCTGGTGGAGAACAGCTCCGTCTCAGGCTTGGGCAGCGTGGGCGGCATCGGCGGACGCGTGGCCGACAGCAAGAATATTGCCTACGCCACCATCGAGCGCTGCTACTTCAAAGGCTCCGTCACCACTGGCTACGCTAACGCTAACGACGCGGCATGGGCTGGCGGCATCTGCGGCAACGTGCTGCGAGGCACCATCACCGACTGCGGCTGTGTGGCTACCATCACCCGCTCCACCCAGGGCGAGCTGAAGGCTGGACTCATCGGCGGCAGCAATGGCACAATGACCGTCACCCGCTGCTATGCTGCTACTCCCGACAATGACACATGGACAAGGCTCCCCTTGGTCACCGGCCGTGGCAGCGCTGCCAGCGTGACGGAGACCCACTGCCCCGAAACCATCGCCAGTCAGGAGGGCATGAAGTCCGACCTGGGCGACACGTGGCGCTATTTCTCTAATATGAATCAGTTGCCTATCCCTGCCAGTCTGGGTAAATTCGCCAATGACGACCCTTCGGTGTTTGATGGCGACTTTGTGTTCTATCCCAACGACCAGGAGGGCACCTCCTACTACGTGAAGGAGTATATCGGTGGAGGCGGTGCTGTGACCATTCCCTCCACCGTCAATGGCAGGCCCGTGACGAAGATTAACTACGAAGTGTTCTGTCAGCGCAGCGATGTCACCAGCGTCACGCTGCCGGAAAGCCTCCAATACATCGGCAATAAGGCTTTTTACGGAACAGGCATCACCACCATCTCGCTGTCAAACAGCATCACAGGCGTGGGCAACGAAGCTTTCGCAGCCTGTCCGTCGCTTACCAGCATCAGCATTGGCAGCCAGACCAAAGGACTAAATGATGATTCGTTCAGCAAATGTCCCAATCTGGCCAGCATCACCGTAGCAGCAGGCAACCCGGAAGTGAAGGCCGAAGGCGGCATCCTCTTCTCGGCAGATGGTACTGACCTCTACGTCTGCGCTCCGAAGGGAGCCACCAAGGGCGACTACACCGTGCCTTCAAACGTGGACTATATCCCGTACTTTGCTTTCGACTACTGCACCCAGCTGACGGGCATCACTTTCCCTGCCAGTCTGTCCACTACCGGCGAGCAATTGTTCATTGGCTGCGACAACCTGCGCTATCTCGACTTCAGCCAGTGCAATGACTGGGCACAAGGGTGGCTTTTCAGCGGCGTGACCGTACACCGTAACCCCATTGGACTTGAAGACAAGACCTTTGCCGGTGTGCCTGAGCAGACCATCATCTATATGCCCGCCGACAAGAGCCATGACGCCAATGGCGAGAAGAATGTGGTCATCGGCAGCACAGGCACCGAACTGGTGCTGACCGATGGTTGGGACTTTGACCCGAAGGTGGCGTTCACCTTCCCCGCCGGAAGCTACGACCGCAACTTTACGGCCTACGCCACTGCCGAGGGCTACGAAGACAGGGGCTACACCGTCTGTCTGCCATTCTCCTGGACACTCAACCTCGACGAAAGCACAAAGGCCAAGGTCTATGCCCCTTCTAAGATAGAAGACGTCGACGGCGTGACCACCGTCACCTTCAGCGAAGTGGAGAGTGGACAGATGGCCGCCTATACACCTTATTATATAGTAGTAAGCAGCGGCTCAGCCACCGTCACCGGTCAGGGCGGCAGCGTGGCACAGCACCAGACAGCAGGCACCACCGTCATCGACGGTGCCTCCTACCAGTTCAAGGGCACTACTGCAACCATCCCCAACACCACACTCTACGACAGCAGCATGCCCGCCTACATCCTGCAGGGCGACGGCATCTGGTACAAGGTGCCCAGCGGCGAGCCGCTGGCCTACGCCGGTCCCTTCCGCGCCTACTTCCAGGCCACGACTCCCAACGGTGCCCGCAGCCTCGCCATGATATTCGGTGGCAGCTACACGCCCGGTGAAGGCAGTGGTCCTACGGCCATCGAGTCCGTCGTCCGCACCATCGACGCCGACGGCACCCAGCGTGTCTTCGACCTCAACGGCCGCCTGCTGCCCGGCAAGCCTAAGAAAGGTATATATATCATAAACGGGAAAAAAATATATTAATTCAAGTACGAACTATGGAACAGAAGAAACAGTCGATCATCTCACGCGACGGCGTCAGCTACCTGGTGCCGTTCATCCTCGTCACGTCGTGCTTTGCCCTGTGGGGCTTTGCCAACGACATCACCAACCCAATGGTGAAAGCCTTCTCGAAAATCTTCCGCATGAGCGTCACCGACGGTGCACTGGTGCAGGTAGCCTTCTACGGCGGCTACTTCGCCATGGCCTTCCCCGCCGCAATGTTCATACGTAAGTACTCCTACAAGGCCGGCGTGCTGATGGGTCTGGGACTGTATGCCATCGGTGCACTGCTGTTCCTGCCGGCATCGTGGACAGGCATGTACTACCCGTTCCTCGTGGCATACTTCATACTGACCTGCGGACTGTCGTTCCTTGAGACGTCGTGCAACCCCTACATCCTGTCGATGGGCAGCGAAGAGACGGCCACGCGACGGCTGAACCTGGCACAGTGTTTCAACCCGATGGGTTCGCTGTGCGGCATGTATGTCGCCATGAACTTCATCCAGGCCAGACTGAACCCCGCCTCTACCGAGGAGCGCGCCCTGCTGAGCGACAGCGAGTTTACCGCCATGCGCGACAGCGACCTGATGGTGCTCATCGCCCCCTATCTGGCCATCGGTGCCGTGATAGCGCTGATGTTCCTCGTCATCTACCTGACGCGCATGCCCCACAATGCCGACCAGAACCACGACGTGCACCCGCTGGCCACGCTGCGCCGCATCTGCAGCATCGACTACTACCGCGAGGGCGTCATCGCCCAGTTCTTCTATGTCGGCGTACAGATTATGTGCTGGACCTTCATCATCCAGTACGGTACCCGCGTGCTGATGGGTGAGGGCATGAGCGAGCAGCAGGCTGAGGTGACGTCGCAGCAGTACAACATCGTGGCCATGGTCATCTTCGTCAGCAGCCGTTTCATCTGTACCTACTTCCTGAAATTCATCAATGCCGGCGCACTGCTCGGTCTGCTGGCTGCCGTGGGAGCCTGCCTGACGGTGGGCGTCATCGCCATCGACGGGCGGATGGGGCTCTACTGCCTCGTGGCCATCTCGGCCTGTATGTCGCTGATGTTCCCCACCATCTACGGCATAGCGCTGCAGGGCTTGGGCGACGATGCGAAGTTCGGTGCCGCCGGACTCATCATGGCCATCCTCGGTGGTTCCGTGCTGCCGCCGCTGCAGGCCTCGATCATCGACCAGGGCACTGTCTTCGGTCTGCCGGCCGTCAACGTGTCCTTCGTGCTGCCCCTGCTGTGCTTTGCAGTCATCATCGTCTACGGATGGCGCACGTGGCAGAGAACGAGGTGAGACACGATACGTGAGAGTGTTTAAAACCACGGATTACACGGATTACACGGATTTATATAAACAACGAATAAAAAATAATTCGTATAATTCGTTACATTCGTTGTAGTAAAAAACAATTCGTGTAATTCGTTACATTCGTTGTAGTAAAAAACAATTCGTGTAATTCGTTGAATCCGTTGTGTAAAAATAATAAATTCGTGTAATATGTTATTCAGTCATACAGTTCAGAAATACAGCGTACTGACGTTCCTCCTGTGTTGTACCGTGGCGTCACATTCGCAGTCCGTGTCGTGGTCGGCCGACAACGGCAACGGCACGTTCACCAATCCCCTGTTCTACGACGAGTTCTCCGACCCCGACGTGCTACGCGTCGGCGACGACTACTACCTGGCCGGCACCACCATGCATGCCGTCCCCGGACTGGTTGTCCTGCACTCCCGCGACCTTGTCAACTGGCAGTTTGCCAGCTACTGCTTCGACCGTTTCGACTTCCCCGACGACCGCTTCGCGCTGAAGAACGGGCAGGAGATCTACGGTCAGGGCATCTGGGCTCCCTGCATCCGCTACCACAACGGCACGTTCTACGTGTTCAGCAACGTCAACGGCAAGGGGCTGCAGTGCTACACCAGCAACGACATCCACGGACCGTGGAAGCACCATAACATGCAGGGTAACATCTACGACCTCGGCGTGCTGTTCGACGACGACGGCAAGATATATGCCATACACGGCTATGGCACGGTGAAATGCACCGAACTGAAGGCCGACATGAGCGGCCCCGTCGACGGCACCGAGCGCGTCATCATCCCCGAAGGCAACGGTGTGGGCGAAGGGCACCACATGTACAAGATCGACGGCATGTACTACCTCATCTCCACCGACTACCAGCCCAACGGCCGTACGCTGTGCTCGCGGTCGAAGAGCATCTGGGGTCCCTACGAGACACGCGTCATCACGGCCGACGAGACCTACGGCTACCATGCCGCACGGCTGACGCAGGTGCCACGGGGCACGAAGCCCCGCATCGGAGAAGACGGCACCCGCTTTACCCTTGGCAGCCTCGACGTCGACGCCACGGCATGCAGCAACGCCCATCAGGGCGGCATCGTACAGTATGCCGACGGCTCCTGGTGGGCACTGTTCATGCAGGACTTCCACTCCATAGGGCGTACCGTCTGCCTCATGCCCATCACGTGGGAAGACGGCTGGCCCATGATAGGACTGAAGGGCAACCTGGGGCGTGCACCACGCACGTGGTATAAGCCGGGAACAGCCCCCTCGGGGGCAGTAGCGGAGGCTGTGGTTTGTGCCCCTTACTCTCGCAGTGGTTTCCAGGCCGACGGCAGCCAGCGTCTGAAACCCATCTGGCAGTGGAACCACAACCCTGACGACCGGCTGTGGAGCCTGCGCGACGGCAAGCTGAGGCTGAACGCCATGCCTGCCGACCAGCTGATGTGGGCACGTAACACGCTGACACAGCGCGTCATCGGGCCACAGTCGGTGGCTACCGTAGAGATGGCCGTCGGCGGCATGAAGGATGGTGACGTCTGCGGACTGGGTAACATCAACGTGCCCTGCTCGTGGATTGGTGTCACGAAGGATGACACACGCCTGCACCTGCGCTGCTTTGAACAGCTGACCAACGACACCGTCACCGTAGGCATCGAGGCCACCGACGGGAAAGTCAGAAAGGTATGGCTGCGCATGGTGGGCGACTACGACAACGACCGGGCACACTACGAGTACTCGCTCAACGGCGAGCAGTTCCACCAGTTGGGGCGCGAGATGCCGCTGTCGTATCAGCTCATCACCTTCCAGGGTTCACGCCACGCCCTGTTTGCCTTCAACACCAAGGGCAGGAAGGGCGGATATGCCGAGTTCAGCCACTTCACCGTCGAGGAGCCGTGTGCCGACCGCTCGCGTAACATCCCCTACGGCCGTACCATCCGTATCGTCAACAAAGCCACCGGTCGGCCAGCCATAGCCACGAAGCACGGCTTGCTGTACGACACGAGGGTCGACGACAAGAGTCCGCTGACGCAGTTCGTGGTCGAAGACCGCGGACAAGGGCGTGTGGCACTACGCTGCAGTGACGGCCGCTACCTGAAGGTCTACGGTGACGGACTGCCCGGCGACGTGCGCTTCACCAGCAGTGCCGACGATGCCGAGGTGTTCCTCTGGCAGGACTACCTCGGCCACGACTTCATGCTGCTCTCGCTGCGCAACCACCGCTATATGGGCAAGAGTCCTACCACGGGAAGCCCCTACTCCATGGACTTCACCGGTCCTGACCCGGCACGCCGCAACGGTTCGGTGCTACAGTGGGAAGAAACAGAGAAGTGAGAAGTTGACACGTTGTCTGAATAATTCAAGTTCCTGTTACCACAGATTGCACAGAAGACACAGATTTTCCAAGACAACGAATTAAGACGAATTATACGAATTACACAGGTTTATTTTACAACGGATTAAACGGATTGAACGGATTTAATAAACAACGAATGATGAATGTCAGATAACAGGTCAACTTTCTTTTAGTTCGTAGAGTCTCATTATAATTACTAATTGAAAAAAGACGTGACCCTTCTGACCCTTCTGCCACCAGACCTACTCCCCTCCCTTCGGGAGGGGTTGGGGGTGGGTCGTCAGTCTGATGGCAGAAGAAGCAGAAGGGTCAGGTAAAAAGTTAATATAACATTTTACACGTACGCGCGCGCATAATAATAGGGGAACAGCAAAACATGTGTCCTACGTGTCCACGGCGGAAGGACGGGTAGGACACATAGGACACGTTTTTTTTCATAAACTATCATATAGATATAAGCCACACCTTCGCTCATCCGGCTGAGTGGGCTACTTACAAACGTAAGTAGTCTACTTATGAAAATGAGAAGGCCACTTACGACCACTTTACACCATAGTTTCAGTCCGTCACGGAGAAATAAAAAGGCCGTCACGACGGACGACCTATAATATATTTATTCCTGTTACTCAACTGTAAATGTTGTAACTTTCATACCGTTCTTTGTGTTTGCATTATTAGGATCACCGATGACTATACCGTATTCTCCTGGTTCCAAATCCTCCAGTTGAATGAGGTATGAGGATTCTCCATACTTCTTTGCTTTATATTCGACACTTGCTAAGTTATTGGTTTTACTGGCGGATAAAGTACCTACTTCAGCCAATTGATATCTACGTTCCTTATTCTTATAAATGTCAAACTTGAAGATGTTGATAAACGAATTGGGGTCGGTTGTGTTATCCTTCGCCCTAAGAATAAGACGGGCAGTACGCTGTGCCTTAGTGGCATTTATTGATTTGTTGCCATTTATCGTCAAGCGTGACTTCACTTTGCCAATACCTGTCAAATAGAGGCTTGCACCAGCTTTTGTCTTTACATACCCATTCTCTCTTTTCAGAACAACGCCTTCCGAGTCTGATGTTAACAAAAGTGTTTCTTCAGAAAACTCAGGTTCTGGTGCGGTTACCTGTGCCATTGTTGACATCGTTGAACACAAGCTCAAAATAAGAGCCATCATCATTTGTTTCATAATCTTTTCGCTTAACCGTGATGCGTAGGGCTTAGTTGTACAATGTTATTAATAAAAATGTTTTAATGTTCGATAAAGTTATCTGATAGCTACGGGAGCACCTTGTCCAAATATGATACTGAGGGGTTAAACGCAATAATATTGCCATTGGCCACACTGTCAGAATAATCTTGAAGAGCGGCCTCCTACGAATACACTATATTGATTCTGAGCAAAGTAAGACCTATAGAAGTCTTTGTATCCCTCAGCCCCATCGTCATAATATGACAACTGGCTGAAATTCCGTTAAAATCTGCGTATGCCATAATTACAATTGATAGCTTTTTACATTTTACATCAACCATCAATCGCTGAAACGCGAGCATAAAAAGAAGCGTGATACCTCTTATCGCGTTTAGCACGGGGCGGCGTCGGTTGGAGCCCCGGAGTCTCTATAAGTATGCATCACGCTTTATCAGCGCAATAGCATTGCTGATTAGAGACAACGAAGACACCATACTATACTTGATGCCACCGTCACTACTATGATTCCGTGCTTGTTATTCCAAATGAGTTTCCGACGCTCTTGGCTAAACGCGAAATAATAGCTAATGCTTTTGTTTTATCCACTATGTCTTGCAATAGCTAATTCCGTCAAGGGATAAGCTATGCGACTGCAAAAATACAAAAAGTTTCACAAAAAGAAACTTTTCACAGCAAAAAAACTACAAATATGTGTAATTTAATTTGCTAAACAGGATTTTGACAACATAAAAGGGGTAGTTCTTATTGTATAATTGAATAACTTATGTAAAAAAAGAAAAGCCGACCTTGCACGGTGACTTTCAAATGGAGCAGGGGCGATAAGGTCTTACTCCCCAAACTCAGCGGCGTAGCCAAAACTTACGTTCTGACGTTACAAAGATATTTTGAATAACCAAAGATTTTGCTTAGAAATCTTTAGTCATTTGCTGTTTTTTACGTTTAACGCCCTGCGTTTCCTGTCAGTAAGTATAGCTATAATCAATCGGCACCGGCCTGTCATCTTGCGGGCGCAGGTAAACAAAATCCTGCCATATACTCGCGTATATAGCAGGATGAATAATAACTACAAACTACTACTAACCTTTTCTATTCTGTTTCATGTGTCGTCAGAATCTCATCACTTTCTCGCTCTGCGTGCCGTGGCTACCCTGCACACGGATGACGTACATGCCACGCTGGGCAGCTCGGGCGTCGACAATACCTACTGAAAGACAATGGGTTACGACAGGCGGACTGCGGCTGGTGTATAACGGAAATATCCCTGCGGCCAACTGACGACAAGCGGCTTTCAACACATAAGAATTTTTTTTGCGTTCATTTCTCATTTCACATTTCTCATTTCTCATTTTTTAGCTGTACCTTTGCAGCAGCGTTTTCAAGAAACGACTGAAACAGATAGAAGCAGAACAACAAAACAAAAAAAACTCTTGGCATCATGAAACGACGTCACACCATCCTGCTCGCGGCTGCCATCCTCAGCATGGCTCTCGCTGCCACCACGGCAACGGCACAGCAATACGACAACTACCGCAGCAACCTACGCAACACCAACGTCAAGGTCACGGCCACCAACCTGCCCATCGTGTTCATCGAGGTGGGCGGCAAGATGATACAGCGCGACAACTACATCCTCGCCCGCATGAAAATCATCGACAACGGCGAAGGACAACAGAACCATGCCGACACGACGGCATACCCGGGACAGCACATCGACTATGAGGGATGGACAGCGCTGAAATACCGTGGCAACAGCTCGTTCAGCGAGTCGGAAAAGAAACCGCTGGCCTTCCGCACACTGGATAGCGACCTGCTGCCCGACAACGGAGGCAAGAAGCAGAAGGTGAAGATACTCGGCATGCCTAAAGACAATAAGTGGTGCTTCCTGGCACCATGGAGCGACCAGACGATGCTGCGCGACATGCTGTCCTATGACCTGGCCAGACCATGGTTTGAATGGGTGCCAAGGGCACGCGCTTGCGAGGTCATCCTCGACGGTACCTACTACGGCATCTACGTGCTCTGCGAACGCGTGTCGAAAGGCAAGAACCGACTGAACCTCGACGACCCGGGCACCACGGATGGCGACCTGACGGGTGACTACCATGTAGCCGTGGACCACGGCTATGACCCGTACTTCACGTCACGCTACCGCCCGTGGCAGTCGCTGGACGGCAGCAGGGTGTCGTACAACTACCAAATCAAGTATGAATACTGTGAGCCGGAGGACGATGAGTTCGACGAGCTGCCCGAGGGCACACGCCAGGCACTGCGCGACGAGGTGGACAGGATGGAGGCGTCGTTCATGGCGGCCGACTGGAACCAGCCCGACGGCGGCTACCGCCAGCACATCGACGTGCAGTCGTTCATAGACTACATGCTCAGTACAGAGGTATCGATGAACATCGACGGCTACAGGCTGAGCACGCACCTCTACAAGCACGGCGAGAAGCGCGCCGAAAAGGAGGGGCTGGACCCACGATGGAAGACTACCCTTTGGGACTTCAACATCGCATGGGGCAACGCCAACTACTACGACGGCCAACAGACTGACCGCTGGCAGTACGAGCTGAACATGAACTTCCCGCAGGACGACTGCCCCGTGCCGTTCTACTGGTACCGCATGCTGCAGGACGAGGGATACGTGACAGCACTGAAAGAACGCTGGCAGGAGTACCGCCAGTCGAACTATGCCGACCGACGCATCATGCAGGCCGTCGACTCGCTGGCCTCGCTCATCAGCGACGGCGGAGCAGCCGACCGTAACGAGCAGGCGTGGGGCATTTTCGGCCGCAGCTACATATGGCCCATACCTTACTATGCCTCGGGCTACGACGATGCCGTCAGCTACCTGAAGGGGTGGATCAGCCGCCGCTTGCAGTTCCTCGACAGCCGGCTGCTGCCGCCACGGACTATCGAGACGGCTCCTATAGACATCGCTGCGGGATGGAATGCTGACATCGTGGCCGAGAAGGTGCCGGCCGTCAGCTATACCACACAGGCGGTGGACGGCTCCAACCGTGCCTTCTATGCTGCCACGCTGAAGGCGGCCGGCGGACTGCCTGCAAATGGACTACTGACGTCGGCCAACGAGAACCGACGGTACTCATTGGCTGGATATGACGGCTACAACGCCTTGTCGCTGACGGAATACGGTGCTACGGGAACGCTGGAGTTCGACCACGACGTGGAAACCACGGAACTCTTTCTGCTGGGCACCTGCGGCAACGGACAGGGCATGCTGCGCGTGACGCTGAACTATAGCGACGGCACTTCAGAGGATGCAGGCACCATCGTCATCCGCGACTGGTCGGTGCGTAACAGCCAACTGCAGGGCAACGAGGCCGTCACGTCGTTGGGCAACATCGTGAGGGCGGGTAATGCCTACAGCAGCGACAACCACTACTGCCTGTTCGACTGCTCCATAGCGGTAGACAATCGCCCGTTGCGGTCGGTCACCTTCACGTCGGCCGCCAGCGGCTACGCCCACGTCATGGCCCTGTCGCAGCTGGTCGCCACCGATGCCGGCATCCAGCCTGTCATGGCCACCACCGACGCCACGCGCCGTGCCGCTATTTACAACGTGGCTGGCATGCAGCTACAGGGCAGTCGAAGCGGACTTACAATCATACGCTGCGCTGACGGGTCAGTACGGAAAGCGGTTATCAAAAAAGGTGAAAAGGTAAAACGGTAAAAAGGTAAAAGGGTGATTTTCCTGTCTTAGCCGTTGGTGCGGCGGTATTGCCAGAGTTCCAGGGAGTTGATGATGTTCTGCCACAGCACATAGCAACCGGCACCCACCGAGGCCACGGGGTGAAGATACATGTAGGCCACCCAGATGCTCAGCGCCGTATTCTTCTGGAACAGTGCCTGTCCGCTGTTCACCTCTTCGCCCAACCGACGGCCTACGGCACGGCCGATGCCAAACTGCACGAAGCAGAGCACGAAGGTCGACACGGCTATCAGCAGCAACAGCAGGAGCGATGCCGAGCTGTGGACGATGTTCTTGACGGTGATGCCCGTCGTGATGCTCAGCGAGACAGACCAGCAGTAGAAACTCAGGTTGGGCTGTGCGGCTATCCAGGCACACACACCCTTGACGTAGTGCTGCATCAGCCAGCCCAGCACCAGGGGCAGCAGCAAGACGATGCTCACCTTCTCTAATATGATAAGGAAGGCTGTGAGGAACGACACGTGTACCGTCTGCTCCAGCATGGGGAACACCAGGGGGATGAGCAGTGCTGAGGCCAGCGACGATATCAGCACGTAGGTCGTCATGGTCGAGATGTTGCCACCCAGCTTGCCCACCACTACCGGCGCCGCCGATGCTGCCGGACCGATGATGCAGGTCAGCAGGGCCTCCCACAGCAGGGGCGACGTGAACAGTCCGTCATGGCCGGCAAGGTGGCTGCCCGAGGCAGCCACATCTTTCGCCCATAGGATGACGACAATGTTGACGGCCACCAACAGCAGCTGGGCCACAAGGATGCCGAAGTGCCAGCGGTGCGGGCGCATCTGGTGGAAATTGACCTTACAGAACGTGACAAACAACGTCAGGAAGACGAACAGCGGAAAGATGACGTCGAAGACGGGAGCCAGCTCGTTGCCCAGCGCGTCGAGCTGCGGCACCGAGTAGAACGTCAGATAACAGCACGTGCCCATGGCGATGGCCACGGGCAACGTCCAATCCTTCAGGAAGCGGATAACACTATTCTCGGCACTCATCACTCACCTCCCACTTCAGGGGTACTGAACACACCGCTGGCTACTGCCGAGGGAGCGGCACCAGACATTCTGGTGGGCGAGCGGCGCCAGTAGCTCCAGTCGAAGCGGTCGTCGTAGTTCAGGTGGAACACGATGTCTCGGTTCGTACCGTCGTCCATATAGCCGTCGAAGTAGCGGTCGCTGAGACTGTAGTCGTAGATGTAGACATCGTTCCAGCTGTCGGCATAGCTGATGCGAATCTCGCCGTTGTACACCTCCCAGTCGAACTCACAGTAGTAGTAGTCGTTGTAGCGACTGTACATGTTGTAGTCCACCTCATAGCCCCATCCGCCGTAAGGGGTTTCGCGGCAGAAGTACATGGTGGTGCGGTAGCTGTCGCCCGTCAGTCCCCAGCGGTCGTAGTAGTAGGTCTCTATCTGGCCTGTCCAGGTGCCTTCCAGCACTCGGGCCTCACGGCGGTCCATACCATCACGCTCACAACCGGTGAGTGTGGTCAAGGCTATCATTGCCAGAGCGATATAAGTGTAAAGCTGTTTCATAATTGTAGTTCTTTATGGGGTTCAACTCATGTTTTACGGTGCAAAGGTAACAATAATTCTGCTGAACTGCAAGACAAAAGCCCTATTATTCTTTAGGGATTTTCCTAAAATCCTTGGGGGGTTCGCTCACTTAATTTTTCCTTTTTTGCATTCGCAAGAAGGTTGACTTCGTCGAGCTAAACCTTCTTCCGCCCGGCAAAACAAATTAAAACAAGTTTTATTTGGTTTTGCGCTCGCTTATTCGTACCTTTTTGCATTCGCAAGAAGGTACTCTCGCTCGGAAAATTGCAAATAAATTTGCATTTTCTCTCGCTTATTCGTACCTTTGCAGTAAAATTGTTAAGCTATGAAAAAACTACTGTTATCCCTATTCATTGCATGCCTCACACTGAACGCCAGCGCAGAGGACGGTCACCAGCTGTGGCTCAGAATGACACCCGTGAACAAAGCAAAGGTGACCACGGACAGGTCGTCGGCCGTCATCAGCACTGCCCGCCAGGAACTGGAGACGTACTATCCTGGTGGACAGGTGACGCTGAAACTTGACGACACCATGGCCGACGATGACGGCTACACGGTCAGCGGCACGCAGGACAACATCACCATCACGGCACGGCGCGACGCCGGTCTGCTGTACGGCAGCTACGAACTGCTGCTCCAAACGGCTGCCCAAGGCCATGCGCCAAACGGGCTGTCGAGCCACCCTGCCTACGAGCTGCGACTGCTTAACCACTGGGACAACCTTGACGGCAGCATCGAGCGCGGCTATGCCGGGCAGAGCATCTTCGAGTGGTTCCACCTGGACGAGCAGCTCATCAGGGAGTATGCCCGTGCCAATGCGTCGATAGGCATCAACGGCTCAGTGGTGAACAACGTGAACGCATCGCCTAAGATGCTGACGACACCCTATCTGAAAGAGGTGAAGCACATTGCCGACCTGCTGCGGCCGTATCACATCAAGGTGTACCTCAGCATCAACTTCGCCACACCCATGGCACTGAAGGAGATCAAGACCGCCGACCCGCTGGACAAGAGCGTGGCTAAGTGGTGGCTGAAGAAAGCCAAGGAGATATACCGGCTCATACCCGACTTCGGAGGATTCCTCGTCAAGGCCAACTCGGAGGGACAGCCCGGACCGGGCGACTTCGGGCGCACCCACGCTGAAGGTGCCAACATGCTGGCCGACGCACTGATGGAAGGCTGGAAATCCGTTAATGGGAAATCCGTAAAGGGTCAATCCATAAATGGCAAATCGCCCATCGTGATGTGGCGGTGCTTCGTCTACGGTGCCAACCACAAGGGCGAGGACCGTGTGAAGCAGGCCGTCAGCGAGTTTAAGCCCCTCGACGGACAGTTCCGGCCGAACGTCATCCTGCAGACCAAGAACGGACCGCTGGACTTCCAGCCCCGCGAGCCCTACAGCCCCGTGTTCGACCAGATCCGGAAGACACCCAACATGGCTGAGCTACAGATCACTCAGGAGTACCTCGGCCAGTCACGCCACCTCGTCTACCTCGCCACCATGTGGGAGGAATTCTTCAACATTGTCGGGCGCCCCACCTACAGCCAGTGGTCAGGCATTGCCGGAGTAGCCAACATCGGTAAAGACCGCAACTGGTGTGGCCACCACTTCTCGCAGGCTAACTGGTTTGCTTTCGGACGCTTGGCGTGGAATCCGGAGCTGTCGGCTCAGAGCATAGCCGACGAATGGCTGAAGCTGACCTTTTCGCACGACGCTAACTTCATACGTACCATGTCGGCCATCATGATGGAAAGCCGCGAGGCTTGCGTCATGTACATGATGCCGCTGGGGCTGCACCACATCTTCAAGTTCGACCACCATTACGGACCCGAGCCTGACGGCTTCAAGGCCGAATACCCGCTGGAGTGGTGCCCCGTCTACTATCACAAGGCCGACAAGCAGGGCATCGGCTTCGACCGCAGCAGCAAGGGGACTGATGCCGTCAGCCAGTACCGCCCTGACATGGCCAAGCTGTACGACAACATCGAGACGTGCCCCGAGAACCTGCTGCTGTGGTTCCACCACGTGCCCTGGAACTACAGGATGAAAGACGGCTCCACGCTGTGGGAGTCCATGCAGGCCGAATATCATCAAGGCGTATTATTGGTGGAAGCCATGCAAGTAGTCTGGCACTATAAGATGCGCCACTACATCGACGAACAGCGGTGGCGTGAGGTTGACGAACGGTTGCAACACCAAGTGGAGAACGCCCGCGAGTGGCGCGACGTCTGTCTGAAGTACTTCGGCAGCTTTGCCAATGCACGATAGCATGAGTCGGGAGACAGCAGTCTCCTGATTCATTTTTTTTAACTTTTAATTTCGTAGCGTTACGTTTTTTTTGCCTATCTTTGCAGCAGAAACGAACTACAACGAATCATTTTACTACAACTACTGCTCATGGCAACGAACCAACTGAAAGAGCATACACGTACACTGGTCGCCCAGTTCTGTGCCGGAGACGACAGGGCTTTCACCCAGCTGTATGACCTATATGTCAACATACTGTTCAACTACGGTATGAAGCTGACAGGAGACCGTGAACTGCTGAAAGACAGCATTCACGACGTATTCCTGAAGGTCTACAACAAGCGTACCGACAAGAACGCCATCAACAACCTGGGTTCCTATCTCATCATAGCACTGAAGAACAGGTTGCTCGACGACTTCCGCCGCAGGGCGTTCGGCGACGAAGAGCCTGCCGAGAGCTACGACTATCGCCAGTCGACCGACGACGTGGAGCGCGACTACCTGCTGCGGGAGTTCAAGGAGCAGCAAGTCTCCGTGGTGTGGCAGCTGATGGAGAACCTCACCCGCCGTCAGCGACAGGCCATCACGCTGTATTATCTGGAGGAGCGCAAGTACGAGGAGATCTGCAGGATTATGAAGATGAACTACCACTCGGTTCGTAACCTGATGCACCGTAGCATGCTAAAACTCCGCGAAGCTGCCATGGGGCAGGCTGGCGCTTCGCTAATGAATAATGAACAATGAATAATGAATAATGGGGATGTGATGACATTTTACACAATGCTTCGTCATAAAAGAAAAGCGAAGCATTGACACTCCCTAAGACGACCACATACACACGAGTCGAGGACTTCCTCTGCGACGATGACTTCATCCGCTACGTGATGGAAGCATGTCCTGACAGCCATTCCTACTGGGCCTCCTACCTCACTGCCGCCGCCCCGATACGCAGGGCGTATCTGAAGGCGTACGACATACTGACCCATCTGGACGATTGCGAGCTGTTGCCCGCGGAAGAGGTGGCACGGCTGAAACAGCGCATCCTGCATACCGTCAGCATCAGCATCAACTGAAAAACATCATCCATCTTCCATCATCCATCTTCCATGTCACGCCACCACCCTATCTCTTACCTCTTATCTATTATTATTTGTCTCCTATCTGTTATCACATTCTCGTCATGCCGACAGCAGCCTCAGCATACCTATACCCACGACATGCTGTTGCCCATGACACCGGTGAAGAACCAGGGCAAGAGCGAGCTGTGCTGGGCCTATGCCATGCTGGCCACCATCGAGACGGAGCACCTGCTGCGTGGCGACTCAGTGAACCTCTCGGCAGTCTATGTCGGTCGCATGCTGCATGCCACCCGACAAGGGGAGCATGCCGAGCGTGCCATGTGCCAGACGCTGCTGAACATCATCGGCCGCAAGGGCATCGTGCCCTACGACGTGCTGCCCGACGATGCCACCGACGAGCTGCCAACGCCACGGTGGGTCTTCATGCTTGGTGCACGCTATACGCCGCTGGAGTTTGCCCACTCGGTATGTGCCCCTGACGAGTATGTCGGCCTGACGTGTGTGCCTGACTCGCCTTACTACCAGCGGGTGGTCGTACCCGTTGCCGACAACTGGGAGAGAAACAGGCTGCTCAACGTGCCACTTGACACGCTGCGCAGTCGTGTCGACCGTGCCCTGCAGAACCGCCATCCCGTCTGCTGGGAGAGTAGCGGCCATGCCATGGCTATCGTCGGAATGGCCCACGACGAGCAGCAGCACCGCTACTATGTGATGAAGAACTCATGGGGAACCCAGCGGCCCAACGGCGGACTGGTGTACGTCTCCGTACGCCGTATGTGGCGCGACATGGCAGCTCTCTACATGACCCGTGAAGCCTACGAGGGAAGGTAGGAAGGGAGATGGATGATGGATGATGGATGATGGGTGATGGGTGATGACATCACTTACCGATGAGCTTCAATATCCTCTTTTCATCTTCGTCGCCCTCGGCAGCCTCCTCCTTGATCTCTTTGAGAATCTCCTTGCCGTGCTTCTTGCTGCTGACGGCTTTCTTCAACAGCAACGTAGCCTGCTGTTCGTCAACTGCCACGCCCTTGCCTTTCATGTAGCACTTTCCCAGCCGGTATTGAGCCTTGGCATAGTCCTGCTTGGCAGACAGCTGGTACCACTTTACAGCCTGAACAGGGTCCTTGGCAACGCCATGCCCCTTCTCGTAGCAGCGGCCTAACCGGTACTGCGCCTTCTTGTGGCCCTTCTCGGCAGCTACCTTCAGTTTTGGAACAGCCTGCACATACTGCTTGGCATCGTAGAGGGCCTTGGCCTCCTTATAGATCTTGTCGGAGTTCTGTGCACCGGCAGCCAAGCAGACAGCCAGTGCCATAAGAGTGAAAAGGATGTGTTTCATCTATTAAAAAGAATTGGATATGCTAATCAGTTAAAAAATGATGTTGACAGACTTCTTTGTCAGCGTCGCCGTGGTGGGGGTGCCTACGATGGTCACACGGTCGGCAGGCTCATCGCTGTCGGTGCCGTTGTCGCACGCCCAGCTCTTGTCGACCTTGGCGGTAAACGAACCCCCGCTGACGGTGATGCCCATGTCGCCCTTGATGGCTTTCGGCTTACCTACGTCGTTGCCGCCGGTGGTGACGGCCTTCAGCGTACCACCGCTGAACACGACGTCAGCCTCGGTGTTGATGCACTTGCCGCCGTCGCCCGTACTGGTCATGGTCAGCGTGCCACCGGACATGGTGAAGCGATAGTCACTCTTGATGCAGGCGGCCGACGTGGTGTCACGCACGCCATCGGTTGTCTCTATCTTACAGTCGCCCTCGGTGACGATGGTGATGTCGCCGCCCTTGACGACCACCACCGAGTCGCTCTTGATGCCACGACAGCCGTCGCCGGTGACGGTGATGTCTACCGTACCGCCATTGATCCACAGGCCATCGTTCACCTTGATACCACTACCCGTCGACGACCCAGCAGTGAGCACAACCTCGTCGACGATGATGTAGTCGTCGCAAGCGATGGCATGCTTCGTGTTACCCGTAACCGTCAGTGCACCAGTGCCACTGAAGACAACCTGACCTTCGCTGAACAGCGTGCCCTTCTGCTGGTAGCTGACGGTCTCGTCGTATGCCGTGCCGTCGCTCAGTGTGTTGGTAGTACCTTCAGCCACCTCTATGTAGAGGGCTTTACCACACTGGTTATTGATGGCCGGTCCGTCGCTGTTGGTGATGCTGACGCCATTGAGCCGTATGCCGTATTTCCGCTCGCGGAAGACGAGCAGCGAGCCGTCAGGCGTCGTACCGCTGAGCACGAGGAGCAGCGAGTCGGTGGCATTGCCGGTATTCACGGTGACGTCAGCTCCGTTGGTGGTCACGTAGCCGTTGTCGTCGCCCGTCACGTTGACACTGCTGCCATTGTATGTGATGTAGACAGTCGTCGGACCGGCATCATCGGTCGACGTGCCGCTGCCATTGATATATTCACTGAAGTCTGTGTCGTCTTTCTGGCAGGCCGTCAGCAAGGAGGCCACGGCCAGCGTCGTCAGGAAAAGAAAAGCCTTGTTCATCATGATTCTCTTTAGTACTGTGTTAAAACTTGAATTTATAACCTACGCCCAGATAGTGCATGTCGGGGTCGTATTCGCCGTCGTCAACCTGCCGCATATCTTGAAAGCGGTAGAAGACACTGAGTGAGTGCTGCTTGCTGAGGCGGATGTCGGTACCGATGTTGTAGCGTATCTTCTCGACAGCCCACGAGTTGTACAGTTCGATGTTAGCAAAGGGCGTGAAGAGGGCACGCTTCTTGTCGTACTCCACCTGCAGCCGTGAGCGCAGCTGGTTCTTGCCCTTACTGCCGCGCACCTTGTCTTCCCACTGCTCGTTGTCGAAGTCCCAGCGGTCGACGGTCTTTTCCGGTCGGTAAGTGTACTGCCAGCGCTCGCGCAGCGAGACTTTCAGGTTGTTCTTGAACTTATAGCTGCCGCCCAGCGAGACGTGGAAGCGGTGGCGTATGCCCCAGTAGCTGGGGCGCCAGTTGTTATAGGCTCTGCCCACGTTGCCAGTATTGTAGGTGCCAGTGGTCTTGTAGCTGATATCCTCGCGGAAATTGTTGTTGAGCAGCGTGTAGCCGGCATCGGCCTTCAGCCACTTGTTGATCTTGTAGGAAGCATCGAGGCCCACACTCCAGCGATCCATCGTCTTGAAATTGTTACGCGTACGCATGTCAGCTTCCAACGTGACGCTGAAGTCACGTGTGACTTTCTTCTCGGCCTCGGCAGTGACTATCAGCCCGCCTTCGTTCTGTGCCACGGCGGGCATGGCTGTCAGCAGTGCCAGCGTGCCAGCCAGCAGTGTTCTATACATTCTCATAATCGGTTGTTTTTAGTTTCAGCATATTGTTTGCATCCTTATCGTCCTTGCCTTCAGCCTTGTAGTGAACGCGCAGCACGGCCATGTCGCGCAGGAAGTCGACGGCACCCACTTCCACACTGATGACCTCCAACCCTAAGCGTTGCTCAAGGTCGGCTATGAGTTCCTTGCGCTTGTCGGGCTTAATCAGTTCTATACGGTCGTACTGTACGAGTTTTGAGGAATCGGTCTTGACGGTCTTCTCGAAGGAGAAGATAGCCACTATCGTTATCAGGTCGATGACCAACAGCTCGGCCAGGGGCGTTCCGATGATTTTGCCATCAGCGTCAACACCTATCGAGTCGGCCATAGCATGTACCACCGACAGACAAACGACGACGAAGAGGTAGGTCATCTCGCGTACCGGCATGGTTTCGGTGCGGTATCGCATGATGGAGAAGATGCCGAATAGTCCCAGTCCGACACCCATGGTAGCCTTGCCACGGTCCATGCCCATCATCAGGTAGACGAGGAAGAAGATGGCTACGGAGATAATGATGAAGGTGAAGTAGAAGTCGCGGCGATGGCTCTTCTTGAAATACAGGAACTGTACGATGAACCAGTTGACGACGAGGCAGATGACAAACCTGACGAGTGTGTCGCCGAAGCTGGCGGAAAACAAGTCTTGCATAATGCTTCTTTTTTATTATTTCTGTAATATCTTATTAATCTCTATGAGTTTGCACTTGAAGCGGTTGACGGGCAGCTCAGCATTGGTCAGTGCCGACCCCATGCAGTATTTCGAGAAGCCGTGCGGCTGGATGCGCAGCAGCTTCAGCATGTTGAGCACCGGTGAGTAGCAGAGTCCGTCGCGCTTCAGTTCGATGATGACCAGCGGCCCCATGTCGCGCTGTTCGCCGCTCACGAGGTTGCTGAAGTGCAACGCAGAGTCGATGGTCAGCCGTTCTGTCTTAGCTTTGTTGACCAGTGTGATGCGCTGGAAGTGGTTGTTCAGCGCTGGCTGCAGCGTGTCGACACCATAGCGCAGGTGCTTGCCGAGGAAGTCGCTCTTCAGTTGCTCGTGTATATCCATGTCGCTGACCTCTATACGTTTCTTCTTCGTACGGCCGTGGTTGTTCTTCGTCTTTACCTCCATGAACTGCAGCCCGCTGATGCAGTAGGTGCGGAAGCGTATCTTCTGACGGTTGGTGTGTCCCCACTGGTGCTGGTTGTACATGTCGAAGGCCTTCGTGTCGAAGTACGTCGTGTCGTACGCTAAGTTGCGCGCCCCGTCAATTTCCTGGATATAGTAGTCCTGCTGGGCCAGTGAGAGCAGCTTGAGCAGACGGTCGGTTGTCGTGACGAACTTCGTGTCGGTACGGTTCATCAGTTTCACGCCCGTCATCTGCTCCAGCGTGATCGGCTCGAAGGTACTTATCAGCTCGGTTATCATTGGCCTACGCTATTATTCTATGCCATACCCGTTCCAGATGGTGTTACCGGTGGGTGCCGACACGGTGGTCACCGTCGGCGTGCCGGGGGCACAGATGGTCATCGATGTTCCCATGCTGCTGTTCGATGGCACCTTGAATGTGAAGGCTGCCGTTCCGCTGCTGTTCAGTGTGTACCACTGTCCCTTACTGTACGATACCGACTTGCTGGTCTCGCCGCTCAGACTGCTGCCGCTCTCCAGTCCACCAATGGCCGCCACGTAGCCGCCCGTGACGTAGAGCTTGTAGCCGCCCTCGGTGTTGGCGTCGATGCCCACCTCAGGCTGGCGTGAAGCAACAGCAAACACGTGGCCGCCCTTGATATAGCAGTTGCCGTTGGCATCCAGTCCGTCGTTGCCGCTACTGTTGCCCATGACGTAGCCGCCGGTGATGGTGAAGCTGCTGGCCGAGTTGATGGCGTCGTCGCTGGATTCCGCATAGACGTAGCCGCCGCTGATGTCTATGGTAGCCTTCGACTCGATGGCCTCATGGTATGACGACTTAGCCGTGACGGTGCCACCGTTGATGACGATGCCACCCGTGTAGGTGTAGTTCTGGTTGTTGCCGCCACCGCCGCCAGGCCATCCACCGCCGCCGCCAGGTCGTGCTTCGGCAGCGTCGTCGGCTTCCAATGTCCTGCTGGTGTTGGCTGCCGTTCGGGTACCACCCTTGATGGCCTTGGGCGATGCTGTCATGCTACTGCTGTAGCGGTACTGCGAACCGGTAGTGGTAGCCGTGACGACGCCGTCGTTGATGGTCAGCAGGTTGTCGGCCTTGATGCACTTGCCGCCCGTACCCGTCGACTTCAGCGTCAGCGTGCCGCCATTGATGGTGATGTTATTGTCGGCCTTCAGCCCGGCACACCCCTTGGCATCCTGCTCGTCGCTGTCGTAGGCACCGTTGCCCGTGGTGGTCACGTTGATGGTGCCACCGCTGACGACGATGTCGCCGGCAGCCTTCACGCCCTTCGTGGCAGCCCCCGTGGCGGTGACATTCAGCGTACCGCCGGCAAGGTAGATGTTGCCGCTGTTCTCATCCTCGTGGTCGGTCGTCTCGGCAGTCTTGTCGTCGTCTTCCTCGAGGTCACACTGTATGCCGTCGTCAGCTACTCCGCTGACGGTCACGGTGCCGCTTTGCATCAGGAAGTACTTGTTGCACGAGATGCCGTCGCCGACAGCCGACGTGACATTCAGCGTCAGGTTCTTCACCTGTATGTAGTCGCCGCTCTTGATGGCATGCTTCGTCTTGCCAACAACGGTGAGCGTACCCTTGCCCTGCAGCTGGATCTGCCCTTTCGAGTAGAGACAGCCCTTCTGCGACCCGTTGGCGCCGTCGGTCAGCGTGTTCTCCGTACCGTTCTTAACGCTGACCTGGATGCGCTTCTTGTTGTCGATGCTGATGGCCGCACCCGTGGCACACGTCAGGTCGACGCCGGCCAGCGAGACGGTGGTCTTGTACGAGCCGGAGAGTGCAAACTGTCCGTCGCTGCTGCTACCGCTGAGCTGGTAGGTTATCTCGTCGCCGTCGACGGCATCGGTGTTGCTCTGGTCAATACTGACGTATGCTCCGTTGACGGTCGCCGTGACATACTGTGCCACGTTGCCGGCTACGGTGACCTTGGCCGACGTGCCGCTGTAGACGATCTTGACGAGGTTGTCGGTCACTTCGCTGTCGTCGACCGACATGCCGCTGATGTCGCTCAGTGTGAAGGTCTTGCCCATGACGGTCAGCGTCGTGCCGTCGTGATACTCCATGTCGCCAGTCTGTGCGGCAGGAAACTGGTAGGTCACGCTACCCGCGGTGACGTTCAGCGTCTGTGCGCCTGCTACTGCTACTATCAGCAGGGCGGAAAATAAGGTCTGCAGCTTCTTCATTTCACGTTCACTTTATAGGTTCCCTGCTTTGTCTTGACGATATACACGCCATGACGCATCTGACTCTTGCTGACCTGACAGCCCTTCAGGTCGTAGACGGCCGTAGCCTCGTCGAGGTCGGCAGCCATGACGGTGCTGATGCCGCTGGTCGACTGGTCGTCGGCCGTGAAATACATCTTGGTAAGGTTTGTCAACGTAAACTCCTGACTGCCGGCCGTCAGCGTGGTGCCGTTGACCTTCAGCGTCAGGTTGGTCAGCTCGACGGAGGCTTTCGTTCCGTCGGTCATCTCAAAGGTGAGATAGGTGTAGGCGGCGTTACCGGCCCGTACGGCCAGCATCGCTGTCACAGCCACGATAAACAATAGTGCTCTTTTCATATCTTTATTCGTTTTTAATTGAAATGTTCAGTGCAAAGGTACCGAAAAACCTGCCAACACTAAAAATCATTTCAACGAAACTTACCATTTTTTCAACTAACAGCCCCGCAAGCTACTCGCCGAAGTCGAGCGTCAGCTGTCCGTCGCCCAGCATATTGAAGGTCTTGCGGTGGTATGGAGTAATGCCATATTGGCGGATAGCGTCACGGTGCTTACGGGTGGGATAGCCCTTGTTTGACAGCCAGTCGTACTGAGGGTACTCCTGTGCCAACTGGTCCATATAGTCGTCGCGGTATGTCTTGGCCAGGATGCTGGCTGCGGCTATCGACAGGTACTTGCCGTCACCCTTGACGATGGTGGTGTGGGGAGTCTGGACGGTGACGCCGTTCAGCACCTGACAGTAGGGCTTGAAGCGGTTGCCGTCGACAATGATGGCCTCGGGGCGCACCGTCAGCTGGTCCAGTGCCCGGTGCATGGCCAGGATGCTGGCGTTGAGGATGTTGATGCGGTCGATCTCCTCGGGGGTGACAACACCCACGGCCCATGCCAGGGCATCACGCTGGATGACGTCGCGCAGCAGTTTGCGCCGCCGGTCGGTGAGTTGCTTCGAGTCGTTCAGCGCGTCGTTCTGATAGTCTTCGGGAAACACAACGGCAGCAGCATACACACTACCTGCCAGACAGCCGCGGCCGGCCTCGTCGCAGCCTGCCTCTACCTTGCCCTGATAGTAATGACTTGACAACATACTCCTATCCCCCTACTCCATATCTTCATCCAGCCGGTCGGCCCACAGGTACTTCTTGGTCTCTCTGGCCGCCACGCCGCTCAGCAGCAGCAGGGCCACAAGGTTGGGTATGGCCATCAGCGCGTTCATGCAGTCGGCTATGTTCCAGATGATGTCGAGGTTGATGATGCTGCCAAAGAACAGGGCCACGATGTATAGTATGCGATAGAAGCGGTTGATGCGGCGACCCTCGATGTAGTTAACGGCCGACTCGCCATAGTAGCTCCAGCCGAGAATGGTGCTGAAGGCAAACGTCAGGATGCCGAACGACAGCAGCGGTGCGCCGACATAGGGTATCTTCGAGAAGGCTACCTTGGTCAGTGCAGCACCGTCGGCATAGGTGATGTCGGGGTATGCCAGGATGCTGCTGACGAGCACCAGCCCCGTCATGGCACAGATGACCACCGTGTCCCAGAAGGTGCCCGTGCTGCTGACCAGTGCCTGCCGCACGGGGTTGCGCGTCTGCGCTGCCGCAGCCACGATAGGTGCCGAACCCATACCGCTCTCGTTGCTGAACAGTCCGCGGGCTATGCCGTAGCGGGCGGCCATGGTCACCGTGGCTCCCACAAAGCCGCCACCGGCCGCCGACGGGTTGAAGGCCGACTGCACGATCAGCTCGACGGCTGGCCACACGTAGCTGCCGTTCAGACAGAGGATGACCACACAGCCCAACACATAGAGCAGGGCCATGAACGGAACAAGCACCATGCACACGCGGGCAATGGCCTTGACGCCACCGAGGATGACGCCGCCGGCCAGCAGACTGACGAAGAGGCCGACGACCCACGTGGGCACACCGAACGTCTCGCTGGCCAGCAGGGCTATCGAGTTGGCCTGGACGGTACAGCCGATGCCGAACGACGCCAGTGCCGTGAACACGGCGAAGAGCACGGCGAGCCACTTCATGCCGAGGCCACGCTCCAAGGCGTACATCGGACCGCCATAGGTGTGACCGTCGGTGGACTTGACGCGGTACTTGACGGCCAGCAGTCCCTCGGCATATTTGGTCGACATGCCGAAGATGCCCGTCAGCCAGCACCACAGTACGGCTCCCGGTCCACCCAGTGCAACGGCCGTGGCCACACCTACGATATTGCCCGTGCCGATGGTGGCTGCCAGCGCCGTGGCCAATGCCCCAAACTGGCTGACATCACCTTCGGCACCAGGGTCTTTCTTGACGGACAGCCGGATGCCGGTAATGAGTTTGCGCTGGGGTATGCGCAGGCGGAAGGTGAGAAACACGTGGGTACCTAACAGCAGTATGATCATCGGCCAGCCCCAAAGCAGCGAGCTGAGCAATTGGAAAAATTCATTGATTGTCTCCATAAGTTATTGTTACGTTTAAGCCGTCGGCCAGTGACAGCTGGTTTTCCGTTTAACGTTGCAAAGGTACACATTTTGTGTGAATTAACCACCGCTGAAAGGATAAAAAAACACAAAAGCCCCACTGCTGCAGCCGTTGTCCCCTATGTCGTGAAGGGCCTGAGTGAGTCTATTTTATTATATAAAAGAGAGATTGCTGTGCAACAAAACCCTTCACCAAGCGGCTAACGTACTATGATACAACAAGATATGGTGAAGGGTTAGATGTATGATGTTTGATGTATGATGTATGAAGATGTGAGAGGTGTGAGGTGAGTGTACCATCGCAGGTCTTTGCATTTACTCCATGCATTTTTGTGTTTACTCATGAGTAATTCCAATTAGTAGGCCACTCACGATCATAACTAGGCCACTCACGGAATTGAGAAGGCCACTCACGATCGTGAGAAGGCCACTCACAGCGCCAAAATAATGATTGGAAAAATTCGTGAAGGGCGCTATCCCGGCAACTCTTTACATTGTCTCAACGAAACCCATCACATTGCCTCAACGAAACCCTTCACTGCAAGCCATTGTCGTACAACATATTACAGCGTCGGTGAAGGGTTTTTCGTTTGATGAATCATAGCGGATTACCTGCGTGCGGAATGGCTCTTCAGGAAGCGGATGACGGCGTTGCGGATGCTGGTGAGACCAAACTCGGCGGGATTGATCTGGCCGATAGGTATCCAGAGAGCCTCAGCGGCGTCGTCGGAGGCACGGACAATGGCCTTGATGGCTGCAGGGTCGCCGTGGACGGGAACGAGGAAATCCATGTCGATGGTATGAATGCCCATGCCGCTGTACTGGTAGACGTTGGGCGACGAGAACTGATAGACAATGTCGGACTGACTGACCTCAAGGCCCGTTTCTTCCTTGATCTCGCGGCACATGCCTTCCTCGACGGTCTCGTACATATCGACAAAACCACCGGGCAGGTCGAGGGTGCCCTTGGCAGGCTCCTTGGCTCGTCGCACGACGAGCATCTCGTCCAGGTCATTGACGATGAAGGCTGCCGTGGCGGCACACGGATTGGCATAGTAGACAAAACCGCAGTCGGCACAACGCTTGCTCTTGAAGTTGTTCACCTCGAAGTGCTTCCCGCCACAGACGGGACAGCTCTGAAATTTCTCTAACGGATGGTTCATTGTGAAAAGACAATACTTTATATGATATCACCAGTTGTCTGACCGGAAGGGGAAGAGGGGCAGGCCGCCGGCGTTGGCCAGATTGCCCAACAGCCAGTTGCGGAAACAGTAGCGCACGGCGACAGGCTGTGCCACACGGTCGCTCTCGACGACGATGCACTCGTCCCAGTAGCCGCCGCCAGGCTGCCAGAAGTGGCGGGCTTTGGCGGGATAGAACACACGGTCGCTGCCTGCCAGCTCAAAGCCCTCGATACCCTCGAAGCGGCTGATAGCCCCACACTCGTTGTCGAAGTGTAGCATCACCTTGCCGTCCTTTACCTGCATGTCGCGGTAAGAGGGACTCTCACAGATGACCGACCCCATGCCATAGGTCTTGTTCAGCGCCAGGAAGGCCAGCCGCTGACCTACCTTCTGCTTCTGGGCGGGGTGAATCTGCGTGCCCTCGTAGGGGTAGACGCAGTCGTTGGTACATACCAGCCCACTGTTGGGAATAATCTGTGAGGCACGGTACTGCTGTTCCTGCAGCAGGGCATTCCACGTTCCCTGCTTGTCGCCGCTGTCGTAGGGGGCTATCTGTACAAAGTAGAACGGCAGCTCGCCCAACTGGAACTGCTGGCGCCACTGCTCAACCAGCAACTTCAGCCGCTCAGAGTACTGGTTGCCTGGGTCGCCGACGTTCGAGCAGCCTTGATAGAAGAGGATGCCGCGGACCGTATAGTTCAGAATGGGGTTGAAGGTGCCGTTGCCCCACACCAATGCACGATGGTAGTCCCACTCCTTCTTGAAGTTGACGATGCCCATGGTGTCGGTAGGCTCGCTGGTATATTTCTCCAGGTTCTCCTTCGTCAGCCAGCTCTCCACTCGTGAGCCGCCCTTGTTAGCCTCGATGATTCCCACAGGAATGTCGAGGGCACGGTTGACGGTCTTGGCAAAGAAGTAGCCCGTGGCCGAGAAGTCGCCGACCGTCTGGGGCGAGCACTCACGCCACCGTGTGTCGGCATCCTCCTGCGGAGTCATGCGCATGATGCTGGGTATCTTGGCCGAACGTACCTGTCGGGGACCGGCAGCACCGATGACCTCCTGGTTGTAGTCCTGCACGGGACAGTTGCCAAAGCCCTTCACAGGCATCTCCATGTTCGACTGACCGGCACAGACCCACACCTCGCCGGCCAGCACATTCTGGATGACGACCTGACCGTCGCCGTCGTCGAAGGTGATGCTCAGCGGGTCGTAGCTGGCCTTCGGCGAGTGTACCGTCAGCAGCCAACGGCCCTGCTTGTCGGCCTTGGCGGAGGCGCGCTGTTCCGACCACGACGTGGTGGCCGTCACCTTACGGCCTGGCGTGGCCCACCCCCACAGGCGCACGTCGCTTTGTTGCTGGATAATCATGTTGTCGCTCACCAGATGGTGCAGCCGTACCTTAGCCTGCGTGACGGTGGCCACGGCAAGCAAGGCAACAAGTAGTAGTTTTCTGTTCATTGTTGCTATTGGTTTTAGGATTCTATCTATTGTTTCTTTTTATCGCTCCAGCCTACCATCACCCCACGGTGCCCTCCAGCGATACCGACAACAGCTTCTGGGCCTCGACGGCAAACTCCATGGGCAGCTTCTGCAGCACCTCCTTGGCGTAGCCGTTGACGATGAGTCCAACGGCCTGCTCGGTGGGAATGCCGCGCTGGTTGCAGTAGAACAGCTGGTCTTCGGAAATCTTCGATGTAGTGGCCTCGTGCTCGAAGACGGCCGTCTCGTTCTTCACGTCCATGTAGGGGAACGTGTGGGCACCACAATCGCTGCCCAGCAGCAGCGAGTCGCACGAGGAGTAGTTGCGGGCGTTGTCGGCTGTCGACGCGGCACGTACCAGTCCACGGTACGAGTTCTGCGAATGGCCAGCCGAGATACCTTTCGAAATGATGGTCGAGCGGGTGTCGCGGCCTATGTGTATCATCTTCGTACCCGTGTCGGCCTCCTGATAGTTGTTCGTCACGGCAACGCTGTAGAACTCAGCCTGCGAGCGGTCGCCGCGTAGGATGCACGAAGGATACTTCCAGGTGATGGCCGAGCCTGTCTCTACCTGTGTCCACGACAGTTTCGAGTCCTGACCGCGCAGGTCGCCGCGCTTGGTGACGAGGTTCAGCACGCCGCCCCTACCCTGCTCGTCGCCAGGATACCAGTTCTGCACCGTGGAGTACTTCACCTCTGCACGGTCCATGACGATAATCTCGACAATGGCGGCATGCAGCTGGTTCTCGTCGCGCATGGGGGCGGTACATCCCTCAAGGTAGGAGACGTACGAGTCGTCGTCGGCAATAATCAGCGTACGTTCAAATTGCCCCGTGTTACGGGCATTGATGCGGAAGTAGCTGCTCAGCTCCATGGGGCAGCGCACACCCTTGGGAATATAGACGAACGAGCCATCGGAGAAGACGGCGGAGTTGAGGGCGGCAAAGAAATTGTCGCGGTAGGGCACCACGGTACCTAAGTACTGCCGCACCAGTTCGCCATGCTCCTTGATGGCCTCGCCGATGCTGCAGAAGATGACACCCTTCTCACGCAGCTTCTCCTTGAACGTGGTCTTTACGCTCACGGAGTCCATGATGGCGTCGACGGCGGTGTTGCCACTCAGCGCCAGCCGCTCCTCGAGGGGGATGCCCAGCTTGTCGAAGGTCTTCTCCAGCTCGGGGTCGATAGCGGAGGAGGTGCCTCCGTCTACCAGACCTGCAGGCTTCTTGGCTGTCGGGTCGGCATAGTAGCTGATGGCCTGATAGTCGACAGGCGGCACATGAACATGGCCCCAACGGGGCTCCGTCTGCTCCTGCCAGTAGCGGAAAGCCTTGAGACGGAACTCAAGCATCCACTCCGGCTCCCCCTTCTTAGCAGAGATGAGCCGAACGACATCCTCGTTCAGCCCTTTCTCGATGATTTCCGTATGCACGTCCGTTGTGAAGCCGAACTCATACTTCTGTTCGGCTATCTGACGGACAAACTCATTGCCTCCTTCTTTGGAGACAGCAAATTCTTCACTCTTCACGCTTCACGTTACAGTTTCTGTTCTACCTCTATCTCGGTGAACGTCTCGATGATGTCGCCCACCTGCAGGTCGTTGAAGTTGACCAGCGAGATACCACACTCCAAGCCGGTAGCCACCTCCTTGGCATCGTCCTTGTAGCGCTTCAGCGCATCGATGGCGGCGGTGTGAACGACGATACCGTCGCGGACCACACGAGCCTTGTCCTTCGAGTGTACCTTGCCCTCAGTGACAAGACCACCGGCAACGGTACCCACCTTCGAGATCTTGAACACCTGCTTGACTTCTATCTCGCCGGTGACAATCTCCTTCTTCACCTTGTCGAGCATGCCCTGCATGGTAGACTTCACCTCGTCGATGGCATCGTAGATGATGGAGTAGGTGTTAATCTCTACACCCTCGCGCTCGGCCAGACGACGGGCATCAGCAGAGGGGCGTACCTGGAAACCGACGATGATGGCTTCTGAAGCAGAGGCCAGCATGACATCGTTCTCGGAAATCTGACCCACGGCCTTCGCAATAACGTTGACCTGTACCTTCTCGGTGGAAAGCTTGATAAACGAGTCGGAAAGTGCCTCGATAGAACCGTCGGTATCACCCTTGACGATGATGTTCAACTCGTGGAACTCGCCCAATGCGATGCGGTGAGACAGCTCGTCGAGACCCAGCTTCGTGGTGGTGCGCAGCGACTGTTCGCGCTGCAGCTGTATGCGCTTGTTGGCTATCTCGCGGGCTTCCTGCTCTGACTCCATGACATGGAAGGAGTCACCAGCCGTCGGAGCACCATTCAGACCGAGGATGATGGCTGGCTCAGCAGGGCCGGCCTTCTCGATACGCTGGTTGCGCTCGTTGAACATGGCCTTGATCTTGCCCCATGCAGTACCAGCTATGACGACGTCGCCGACTCGCAGCGTACCGTTCGACACGAGGACAGTAGACACGTAGCCGCGGCCCTTGTCGAGCGACGACTCGATGATGCTACCCGTAGCCTTACGGTTGGGGTTGGCCTTCAGGTCGAGCATCTCGGCTTCGAGCAGCACTTTCTCCAACAGCTCGTAGACACCAATGCCCTTCTTGGCCGATATCTCCTGACACTGGTACTTGCCGCCCCAGTCCTCGACGAGCAGGTTCATGTTGGCAAGGTCTTCGCGGATCTTGTCAGGGTTGGCACCGGGCTTGTCAATCTTATTGATGGCAAACACCATCGGCACGTTGGCAGCCTGAGCATGAGCGATGGCCTCCTTGGTAGTGGGCATCACTGAGTCGTCGGCAGCCACGATGATGATAGCAATATCAGTCACCTGAGCACCACGGGCACGCATGGCCGTGAAGGCCTCATGACCAGGAGTGTCGAGGAAGGTGATACTGTGACCGTCCTTCAGCTTTACGTTGTAGGCACCGATATGCTGCGTGATGCCGCCAGCCTCACCGGCAATGACGTTGGTGTTGCGGATATGGTCGAGCAGCGATGTCTTACCGTGGTCGACATGACCCATGACGGTAACAATCGGCGCACGAGTGACGAGGTCGTTCTCGTCATCCTCCTCCTCGGTGATGGCGTTCTGCACCTCAGCAGAGACATACTCGGTGGTGAACCCGAACTCGTCGGCAACGATGTTGATGGTCTCGGCATCCAGACGCTGGTTGATGCTGACCATGATGCCTATCGACATACAGGTACCGATGACCTGATTGACACCGACATTCATCATAGTGGCCAGCTCGCTGACCGTCACAAACTCGGTCAGCTTCAGCACCTTCGACTGTGCTGCCTCGGCAGCCATCTCCTCGTTCATGCGCTCGGCTACTGCATCGCGCTTCTCACGACGGTACTTGGCACCCTTCTTGTTCTGGCTCTTCGACGTCAGACGGGCAAGCGTCTCCTTCACCTGGCGTGCTACTGCCTCGTCGTCAACCTCTAAAGGCTTGACGTTACGGTTCTTCTTGTTCTTCTTGCCGCCACCCTGCTGCTGGTTCTGCTGCTGTTGTTTGTTCTTGTTGTTATTGTTGTTCTTCTCGTTCTTGCTGGCCTGTTTGGCTGCTGCCTCGATGTCCACCTTACCTTGACGGATGCGCTCACGCTTCTTGCGCTCACCGGCAGCCTTCTCCTCACGTTCCTTGCGACGCTCCTCTTTGGACTTCTTCTTCGGACGTGTGCTCTGGTTCAGCGTCGACAGGTCAATCTTGCCCAGCACGTTCAGCTGCGGGGCATTCTGAGCAAGCTTTGCATCACCAGGAGTCTTGGCCAATTCTACACGTGAGGCTTGGTCGTCCTCCTCCATCTCTTTCTCATTGCCGGCATTGGCCTGCTCACTGGTCTCAACGCCAGCTTCAACGTCAGTGTCCTTCACATCGTCAGCGGTGTTGGCAGCGTTATCGGAGGGTACTACGGTCTCGACAACCTCTGGAGTGCTCACCTGTTCGGCATCAACGGTCGGTTCCGGCTCCGGGCTGACGGCAGCAGCCACGGGTTCTGGCTGTGGTTCGGGTTTTGGTTCCACCTCAGCGGGCTTCGTCTCCACCGCAGTGGGTTTTGCCTCCACCGCAGCAGGCTTTGCTTCCACCTTTTTGGCCTTTGCTTCCACCGGAGCGGCCTTAGGGGTCACGTGAGTCTTCTCCGACTCGTCGCCGGCTGCAGGCTTACCCTTGCCGATGTTGTCAAGGTCTATCTTGCCCAACGGCTTGAACTGCGGACGCTGCTCCAGCAGGTCCTCAGCCTTGGAAACCTTCGCCTCGGACTTCTTCTCCTTGGGCTTCTTGGGGAACAGCTGGTCGGCCTGCGTCTTGACGGCCTTGTCGGTGCTGAAGGCATCGACCAGTGCGTCGTACTGCTTGTCCGAAATCTTGGTGTTCGGCGTGACATCGTCTCTCACCTCACCCAGCTCGGTCTTCTTCTTTAGGAAATCAACTGCCGTTTGAAGTCCTATGTTCAGTTCTGATAATACTTTATTTAATCTTACTCCCATTTCTTAGTGCCCCGTAAGTGAGGGGCTTGGGGGTCTGAACAAGCGTTCATCAGACCCTTTTTAAATGTTTGACTTTTGGACGTCTGCGCCTGTTCAGACCCCCACCACACCCCTGATTCAGGGGCTAAACACTACTCGAACTCTGCCTTGAGCACTTCGAGCACGTGATCAACGGTTTCTTCCTCCAGGTCAGCCTTCTCGATGAGCATTTCACGAGGAGCATTCAGCACAGCCTTGGCGGTGTCGAGACCGATGGCCTTGATAGAGTCTATGATCCACTGGTCTATCTCGTCGGCAAACTCATCGAGGTAGATGTCCTCGTCAGCCTCACCCTCATTGACTACACGGAAGACGTCGATGGTGTACTCGGTCAGCATGGAGGCCAACTTGATGTTCAGACCACCCTTACCGATAGCCAGCGATACCTCCTCGGGCTGCAGATACACCTCGGCCTTGTGCTCTTCGGGGTTGAGCGTGATGCTGGTGACCTTTGCAGGCGACAGGGCGCGCTGGATAAACAGCGACGTGTTGCTGGTGAAGTTGATGACATCAATGTTCTCGTTGCACATCTCACGAACGATACCGTGTACACGGCTACCTTTCACACCTACACAGGCTCCTACGGGATCGATGCGGTCATCATAGCTCTCAACGGCAATCTTTGCACGCTCGCCAGGCATGCGGGCAATACGCCGAATGGTGATGAGACCGTCCTGAATCTCAGGCACCTCAGCTTCTATCAGCCGCTCAAGGAACAAGTTGCTGGTACGCGAGAGAATGATGCGCGGGTTGTTGTTCTCGTTCTGCACTTCCTTGACGATAGCGCGCACGGTCTCTCCCTTACGATAATTGTCGGCAGGTATCTGCTCCTGCTTTGGGAGGTGCAGCTCATTGCCTTCGTCGTCGATGAGCAGCACTTCGCGCTTCCACATCTGGTAAACCTCTGCCGAGACAATCTGTCCGACTTTGTCCTTGTACTTCTGGTACAGCGAGTCGTGTTCCAGCTCCAGAATCTTCGAAGCCAGCGTCTGGCGCAGGTTCAGGATAGCTCGGCGACCGAACTTCTGGAATTCAACTTCCTCTGACACCTCTTCGCCAACCTCGTAGTCGGGTTCAATCTTCTGGGCCTCAGTCAGCGAGATTTCCTTGTTCTCGTCCTTAACCTCTCCGTCGGGCACGACGATACGGTTGCGATGAATCTCAAAGTCACCCTTGTCGGGGTTGACGATGACGTCGAAGTTCTCGTCCGAACCAAACATCTTGGCGATGACATTGCGGAAGCTCTCCTCAAGCACGCTCACCAGGGTTGTGCGGTCAATGTTCTTTGTCTCTTTAAATTCCTGAAAGGTCTCTATCATTGAGGGGCCTTTCGAACTTTTTGTTGCCATAGTTTCTTTTTATTTTTATTTTTCGATATTTCGGTGTGACGTGATGGCGGAATCCGCGTTGCCTTGATAACGACATGACGGCATGACGGGTTTGCGGCGTTCCGCTGTAACGGGTTATTTGAAGTTCAGCAGATACTTGCAGTACTTCACCTCACTGACGGCGTAGGTCTTGTCAACCTCGGCCAGCACAGGGCGCTTCTTGCCCTCGACGTGCTGTTTTTCCTTGACGGTGACAGTGAAATGGCTGCCTTCGTCGTCCACAGACTTCAAGATGCCTTGCACCTTCTGACCGTCCTGCTGCAGCACTTCTACTTCCTTGCCTACATGGTTGCGGTACTGCTGTATGACCTTAAAGGGCTGGCCGATGCCTGCCGAACCGACTTCCAACTCATAGTCACCCAACTCGTCACCAAGCGTTTCCTGGAGGTGGCGGCTCAGGTCTGCACAGTCCTCAATCCATACGCCATCGGCGTGGTCAATCTCAATGACGATACGGTCGTCGGGAGTCATTTCAACGTCTACCAGGTAGTAGTCGCCCTTGGCGAGCCACTGGTCTACTGCTGTTTGAATAGTGTTCTTATCTATCATAAATACGTCTATTAATACAAGAATGAGAGGCTCCGTGGAGTCTCTCATTCCTCTGAATGGGTGCAAAGGTACGTATTTTCTGCCATTCCTGCAAATATTTAGCGAAAAATCTGTAAATTTTCGTAGATTTTTTGTAACCATGCCAGTTAATTTCGTACCTTTGCAGGCTGAAAGCATGTTTCGCATAAAGAAATTAGACATATTTATAGCCAAGCAGTTCGGTCTGCTGTTCTTCGCCACCTTTTTCATCTGCCAGTTTGTGCTGATGATGCAGTTTTTGTGGCGCTATGTCGACGACCTCATAGGCAAGGGGTTGTCGATGGATGTACTGGCGCAGTTTTTCTGGTATATGGGCATCATGCTCATGCCACAGGCTTTCCCATTGGCTATTCTGCTGTCGGCGCTCATTGCTTTTGGAAACCTTGGTGAGTCATCGGAGCTGACGGCTATCAAGTCGGCCGGCATATCGCTGATGCAGACCATGCGCTCGCTCATCTTCATCACGTTCTGCATCTCCTGCATGTCGTTCTATTTTCAGGAAGTGATCGGACCGAAGGCTTTTGTATCCTTCCAGCAGCTGTTGCTGTCGATGAAGCAGAAGAGTCCGGAACTGGAGATACCGGAAGGCATCTTCTACGACGGCATACCTGGCTCGAACCTGTATGTCCAAAAGAAGGACATGGAGACGGGTGTGCTCTACGGCATCATGATATACCGCATGAACGGCGGCTACGAGGATGCTGCCGTCATACTGGCCGACTCGGGGCGCATCCAGTCGACAGCTGAGAAGAAGCACCTGCTACTGACACTGTACAGCGGCGAGTGGTTCGAGAACATGAGGCAGTCGGGCCTCAACGTGTCGGCCAATGTGCCGTACCGCCGTGAGACGTTCTCGACGAAGAAGATACTGCTGGACTTCGACGACGGCTTCAACATGGCCGATGCCGGCGGCATAGCATCTGATGCACGGTCGAAAGGAATGAGCCAGCTGTTGCACGACCTGGACAGCATCCGCGAGTTCAACGACTCGGTGGGCCATGCCTTCTACGACGAGGCCAAGGGCTATGCTTACAATCGTCCAGCCTTGCAGGCAAAAGACTCCGCGCTCATCGTCAGTCAGGTAAAGAAGGAGAACTTCGACTCGCTGTACGAGAAGATGACTGGCGAGCAGAAGCAGGCTGTGATGAGTGTTGCCACGACGGAGGCGCTGAGCATATACAACAACCTCGACTACAAGGGTGACTACTCGGCGTGGCTGAACCGCCAGGAGCGCATGCACCAGATGGAGGCCATCAACAAGATTACGCTGTCGCTCTCGTGCCTCATCTTCTTTTTTATCGGCGCACCGCTGGGAGCCATCATCCGCAAGGGTGGACTGGGTGTACCGGTCATCATATCGGTACTGGTGTTCATCGTCTACTACATCCTCGACAACACGGGCATGAAAATGGCGCGTGACGACAACTGGACAGTATGGTTCGGCAAACTATTAGGCACAGGTGTACTGACACCCATCGCCGTGTTCTTCACCTATAAGGCCAACAACGACTCGGTGGTGTTTAACGTCGACCTGTACAAGAACATCCTAATGCGCATGCTGGGACTACGCATGAAGCGACCAACCATCGGCAAGGAGGTCATCATCAACGACCCGGACTATGCTGCCGACGCCGCTGCGCTGAACCACATCACGCAGCAGGTGGAAACCTACATGAACGAGCACAACCTCAAGCGCTGGCCCAACCCCATCAAGGTATTCTTCCGCCCTGGCGACGACCACGTCATCAGTGACATCAGCGAACTGTTGGAGACTACCATCGACGATCTGTCGAACACGCGCGACCGCTACATCCTGAACCACCTGAACACCTACCCCATCGTGGCCACCCATGCCCACACACGACCATTCGTTCGTACGTGGCTGAACATCGTCACAGGCATCATACTGCCGGTTGGACTGTTCTTCTACTGTCGCATGATACGTTTCCGTCTGCGCCTCTACCGCGACCTGAAGGCCATCCACCGTGCCAACACTGCTATCGCTGAGCGCATCGACGAGCACTACCTTCATAGCACACAAACAACTACTAATATATAATAATAAGGTATAACCATGGATTCATTGAAACTCAATACCATCGACGAGGCACTGGCCGACTTCAAGGAAGGCAAGTTCGTTATCGTTGTGGACGACGAAGACCGCGAGAACGAGGGCGACCTCATCTGTGCAGCCGAGAAAATCACTCCCGAGATGGTGAACTTCATGCTGAAGAACGCCCGTGGACTGCTGTGCGCCCCCGTCACCATCAGCCGCAGCGAAGAGCTGGACCTTCCCCATCAGGTGCAGGACAACACGTCGCTGCTCGGCACACCGTTTACCGTGACCATCGACAAGATAGAGGGCTGCACCACAGGTGTCTCAGCCCACGACCGTGCCGCCACCATCCGTGCACTGGCCGACCCTGCCTCTACGCCAAAGACGTTCGGCCGCCCTGGTCACGTCAACCCGCTGTACGCTCAGGACAACGGTGTGCTGCGCCGCTCTGGCCACACCGAGGCAGCCATCGACCTCTGCAAGCTCAGCGGACTCTACCCTGCCGGTGCGCTGATGGAGATAATGAACGACGACGGCACGATGGCCCGTCTGCCGCAGCTGATGGACTTTGCCCGCCAGCACGACATGAAGGTCATCGCCATTAAGGACCTGATAGCCTACCGTTTGCAGAAGGAGAGCATCGTCGAGAAGGGCGAGGAGGTCGACATGCCTACCGACTACGGCCACTTCCGCCTCATCCCCTTCCGCCAGAAGTCGAACGGACTGGAGCACATGGCACTCATCAAGGGTGAGTGGCACAAAGACGAGGCCATCCTCGTGCGCGTTCATTCCAGCTGCATGACGGGCGACATCCTTGGCTCGAAGCGCTGCGACTGCGGCGAACAGCTGCACAAGTCCATGCAGATGATTGAGCAGGAGGGCCGCGGTGTCATCGTCTATATGCAACAGGAGGGCCGTGGTATCGGACTCATGAATAAGATAGCCGCCTACAAGCTGCAGGAGGAGGGTCTTGACACCGTCGATGCCAATGTCCACCTCGGCTTTAAGCCCGACGAGCGCGACTACGGCTGCGGTGCCCAGATACTGCGTATGTTAGGAGTACAGAAGATGCGCCTCATGACCAACAACCCCGTGAAGCGTGTCGGACTAGAGGGCTACGGACTGGAGATTGTAGAGAATGTACCCATTGAGACAACTCCCAATGAGTACAACCTGCGCTATCTGGAAACAAAGAAGAACCGCATGGGTCACACGCTGCACCTGAAATGAGGCATCACCCCAAACACTGACTATACGCAAGCGTAGGGTGACCCTACGCCGAATCTACTTTTTCTTCACCACCTTCTGATGATTTTCAATGACGAGGCCACGGGTCGAGTCCGTAGCCTGCATGCCATTGAGCGTATAGGTGCGACCATCACCAATGGGTACAATGCGGGCGGCAGCGGAGACAGCCGTCGGAGCATCCTCAATGGCGTCGTATTCGGCCATCGCCTCAGCAAAGCGGCCGTCGAGGTCGGCCATCCTATACAGCCCGTCGGCATTAGGCGTCAATCCTTCGACAGTGACAGCCAGCACCATAGGCGGCACGTCGGGCGATAGCAACGTTCGGCCCTGCATCTGACTGACAGCCGCATAGACCAGGTTGATGGCCACATAGTCCTCCGTACCGTCGCTCCACTTTTCAAAGACAATCTTCGAGCCGATGGGCGTATGCAGTTCAATGGCATGCTCCGTCTCGGGGAAGTTGAGACGAAGGGCTGCTCCGATGGAGGCCAAGTTGCTATCGTGGCCACAGAGGAACATGAACTTACGGTCAGTGCGGTTCAACTCTTCGCGGATGCGGCTTACCAGCGGATGGGCTATGTTGACGGCAGCGGCATGGGTAGTGAAGAGCAGACCATCGTAGACCTCCTTGACACCACAGATGGCGCGCCACTGCTCTGTGGTCAGTTCATGGCCGAAAGCCGTCATGCTCTCCAACTCATAGCACTGTAGCACCATGGCGTCGGCCACGGTGTTAGCCATCGTGTAACCGCCGGTCATGCGTGGCTCGTCGTCTTTCTCGATCTTGAATTGCGTGTCGTCGAAACGGAAGTGCAGCGTGTCGCCCTCCAGGGCGGCGGGCGAGTGGCTGATGTCGAGCACCTGCTCCATCAGCGTCAGCGTGGGCTGCACGGACTGCATCCACGCCTGCGGCCCACCATGCAATGCCTGCATCTCGTCTATCACCAGCTGACGGTATTTGTCGTTCATCTTCGTAAATTTTGGCGTAAACACTGGGTCCATCTTGTCCTCATCCAGCTTATGGGTTATCTCCACATTGGCGAAGGGCAGGAAACCTGCCGAGAAGTACTTCGCCGTGGCAAATGTGCGCTGGCGTGAGTTGGCGTAGAACAGCACCTCGTCGCCCGTCGGACGGTAGTTGTCGGGCAGCAGGCCCTCGCCAACCACCCACTTGCGGAAGAACTGGCCCATCTCTGTCTCCAACACGCCTCCGCGCAGGGACAACTGGCTCGACGGCGACGACCACGCAAACCACTCATGGGGCGTGACTCGCTTATAGACGGCTCCGCCCGACGACAGCGGTGAGCGGATGTTGTGACGGCTCATCACCACCACTTCTTTCAGTTCATACTTAGCCCGGAAGTCGTCCGAACGCTCAATCTGCGCCAACGCACCGACTGTTGCCAAGACGGCAGTTGCTATTGCAAATAGTCTTTTCATCGTTCTATCTGTTTTATTGATTCCTATTATTGTTCTTTTTCCTTCTATTATTATGATGATACACCAGCAAAGCGGTCTACCGCTTTACCACTTTCACGCCCCCCACGATGTAGATGCCGGCGGGCAGACCGTCGAGAGCACGGCTGAACGACACGGCTGTACGTTGGCGGCGGCCGTCAGCGCTATAGACATCGACCTCAGCATCGGGGGCAGGGATGGCGACAACACCTGCCGACAGAGCACTTACGCGCAGCTTGCCGTCGGTGAGCAACGTCGAGCTGTCGAACTCATACGTGATGCCGTCCTCAGCCTCACACTTCACGACGAACTCTCCCGTGGCCGTGGTGAAACCTGTCTTGAATACCGTCAGCTCGTCGCCGACACTCAGCGTACGGCCTGCAGGAATGCTGACGAGGATGGTGTCGCCCTCATGCATGACGGCACCCTTGGGGGCTATCTGCGTATTGCCCGAAGTCTTGCCGAGGCGTACTGTGAGGGTAGCACCAGCCTGCAGCGTCAGCGTGCCGTTGACGCGGAGGGTTCCCGTGCTTGACGACGCCAGACCGCCGGTCACAATGCCGCCACGCTGTACGGTGACGTCGCCCGCCAGTGCCGTGCCGAGCAATCGGCCTCCCTGCTGCACGGTGATGGTGCCCGACGTGAAGACATTCGACGTGCTGTTCTGCAGTTCCAGCGTGCCGCCCGCCACATAGACGGGGGCGGTGTGGCCGGGAGTCTTCAGCGTCAGCTTACCCGTTCCTACCTTGTTGACACGACTGGCCTTGAGCAGTCCACTGAACGTGGTGTTCGTATTCAGATAGCCCACCGACCACGTACTCTGTGCACCACCCAACACGGCATCTGTAGCCGTGGCAGCCAGTGCACCAATCTTTGTGGTGGCGGCCACCTCACCGCTGCCGCCGCTGGCGTTGTGGGCCACGTATGTTCCGGCATCGATAATAAGGTGTGTCTTCGACATGTCGGTGACGCCCTGCATCAGCCTGACGTTGCCCCCGTCACCCTTGACGGTGAGTTGTCCCTCGAAGTCCTTGAACGTGGCACCGATGTCGCAGCGCACGTAGCGGGTGGTAATGGTCAGGTTTCCGCTGCCCGTGAACGAGCCGTTGATCTTACCGCGCGACGAGCCGACGATGCGGTTGTTAGTGCCTGCCACGACGGTGAACTCGTGGTTCAGCACGGGTACGGTGGAAGTGCTGTTTACGTCAATCTGATGCACCTCGCCACCCGCCAGCAGCATAGGCGAACCGGTGCGACCGAAGGTGCTGTTCCATGCTCCCTGTGCCACGATGCCTTTTCTGACGATGAGTCCTGAGAAGTTGTTGGCTCCGCCATAGGTGAAGTTCAGCTGTCCGGCACCGTCCTTCACGAGGAAGCCGGCACCCTTGACCTGTCCCTTCAGCGATAGCGCACTGTTCTGCTTGCTGACGTTGATGGTTGCCGTATCGTTGATGGTAATGATGCGGTCGGTGCCCATGTTGTCCTGACTCAGCACGAGGGTACCGCCATTGAGCAGCAGGTTGCCCTCCTGGGCCGAGGCAGCACCGATGGCACTCTTCTGGCTGCCGTCGTAGAAATTGGGCACGGTCAGCCGGCCGCCATTGACGATGGTACGCCCCGTATAGTCGCTGTACTTCATGTTCAGCGTCACGTCGGCATCCTGCTCGATGGTCACGTCGCCCGTGCCACTGATGCCGCCGTCGCCCTGCAGGGTGTACTTACCGCTCTGGAATGTGACGCCACTGGTAACCATCGGCTCGTTGAGCGTGACGGTGGTCTGCTGGCCCTCGCTGGTGAAGACGACGGCATCGCCGGGCACGAAGGCAGTGGGAGTGGTGGCCTGGGCAGGCGGCGTGGAGACGGAGCCTCCACCAACACAGAAGTTCTGGGCCTTGTAGTCCCAAAGGCTGCTCTCGGCTCCTGTCCACAGCACGCCGTCGGTGGCTTCGCGCGTACTATTTATAATAAGGAGCAGCCGGTTGCCGTCTACCTTCAGGTCGTAGTTGATGCCCTCCAGTCCGCGGGTCTTCAGCGCCGTCGGGTCGCAGGTGAGCGTGCCGCTGCACTGGGCTACGACGTAGGTGGCAGCATCCTGAGCAGCAAGGTTCACGGTGATGTAGTTGGTGCCGAGGAAGGTCAGGTCGCCCTTCACGACGATGTGGTCAGCCCATCCGAAGCCGCTGAGTTCGCTCATAGCAGCATCAGGCTTGGCACCTATCTCTATGTAGACGTTGCCGGGCAGGGTCATGCTCCTGTCCGAGGCGATGACTCCGTTGTAGGTGTCACGGTCGCACGGCATCAGGCGGCAGCCCTCATGGTTCAGCGCACCCTCGAAGGTGATGGTGTCACGTAGCAGCAGGTTGCCGGCCAGCGTACCCTTGGCACGCAGCTCCACGGGACCTGCCACGTCGCCGTTGACACAGAGCGTGCCTTCGCTGACGACGGTGCCGCCAGTGTGCAGCAGGTGGCCATAGACGGTGGCTGTTCCGGCCATCGACTTCACCATGTTGCCCGCACCAGTGGTGACGGCATCGTTCTCGCCGAGGTTCCAATTAGGATTGCTGAGTGTATAGTCGTGGTGGCGGGGGTTCATCAGGTAGACGGTGGTGGCGTTGAAGGGCTTCGTAACACGTATCGTGTCGCTATTTTCACCAGCCACGTCGAACATCAGGCTCTTGCCGTCGGCGTATGTCGCAGGCTGTGCCATGTCGAAGGTAGTAAAGCCGCTTTCCACGCTGCCGCCATGCCAGCGCAGGTCGCTGACGAAGACGGGTGGCAGGGGCGGCAGCGGCATGTCGCCGCCGAGATAGAAGCCCGTGTTGGGGTGCTGATAGTATCCGCGAGTGGTACAGTCACCACGGTAGTGCGGGTCTTGCTGCAGGGCATAGATGCTATGCTGTGTGGGCATGTTGGTGGTATATCCCACCAGCCCTGTACACTGGTTGTCGTCCTGCTTGGCCAGTATGACCTCCTCGCGCCAGTCGCCGACGATGTCGCCCATGAATGCCGGCCGCGTGCCGGTGCCACCGTGTGCTGCCCAGTTGCTCTCTTGCGAGAACTCCACCAGGCGGGCCTTGTTGAGCACCTGCGTAATCATCATGTTAGTGCCCCATCCGCTGCCGCCGGGCGACGACAGTTCCTCGCGCTGCAGGTCGCCGTTCCACCAGACACCTTCAAACATGGTCTTGATGCCACAGTCGGTACGCGTGTAGCTGGTCTTCTCGCCCTTGCAGTCGTAGATGTAGTCGTCGGTGAAGCTGTATAGCTCGTAGCCCTTGCGCGACGCATCGACATCCATGCAGGCACCACGGCCTACATCGAAGACGGAGGGCAGGTACCACTCCTTGATACGCTCGGCGGTACGGGCGTCATAGAGCAGCTGGCCCAACAGGGCACTCTGCTGAATGGCATAGACCTCCAGGCCTGGCCGGTCGGGGTCGATGTCGCTCAGGATGAAACGGTCGCCGTGGCCGATGCCGGGACTGGCAAACCAGCCCGTCAAGGGGTTCACGGAGTAGCCGCCTTGGATCATCTCGTCGCGGCCGTCGCCATCGACGTCGGCCACGCGCAGCTGATGGAACTCGGCCGGCCACGGCGTCTTGTCGTTACGGCTCCACGTGGCGGAGTGGTGCCAGTTGGTAGGCGTACCGCCTGTCCAGTCGTAGTCCCACGTGAAGACATAGTTATGGTGGGTCTTGTTGGTCTCACGGTCCAGACACTCCATGACCAGCGAGGGATGTATGCCGTCGAGATAGCAAATGGCAAAGTGGCCATCCAGGGCGGCATAGCCGTCGCTCATGTAGTCGGAGCGGTTGGTGCGCGTATAGCGGTCGGTGCCGTCGTGCACCTCACTGTAGTTCAGTTCGCTGCAGGCAATCTCCGCACCCGTCGCGCCGTCGATGACCGACACGTAGAACGGACGGTTGCGCACGGTCTGCTGGCGGTAGTCCACGATGCCGTCGCCATCGACGTCGGGCACCTCGCTGCCCATGGCATAGCGGCCCCACGTCTCGTGCGCCTTGTCCCAGAAGCGGGTACCGTCGCACGACTTGATGACGACCTCGCAGCGTCCGTCGCAGTTGATGTCGTAGGCTACCACCATGTCGTTCTGTCCACCGCAGATGTTCATGTTCGGCCCCATGTCGACCGTCCACAACAGCTCGCCGGTCAGCCGGTAGGCCTGAATCTTGTGGCTGACGGCAGCATCGTTGTCGCGGCGGTCCTCAGCATCGTCGTCAGGACCGACACCAGCATAGAGGCGGTCGCACACCACGGCATCGACATCTCCGTCGCCGTCGAGGTCCATGGGCCACACAAACTTTGTGCGGTAGTCATTGCGCGGGATGACGCTATCGTCGAAGTCGAAACTGAACCACACGTTTGGCCACGCCTGCGGCAGATAGTGGAAAGGTGCCGACAGCGGTCCCTCTACGCCACCGGGTGAGACGGCCGTGACGGCATACTCGCTGTTGGCGGTCAGCGACGACGGTACGTAGCAGGTCACCGACAGCGGCTGGGCATTCATTTTGGTGTAGTCCGACGCTCCGGCGGCACGGCAATAGACGTTGTAGGTCGTGCCTTCCGGCTCCTCGGCCAGCTTGCGCCATGAGATGAGACTGCCTTGTCCGCCAGTGGACGTGACGGAACGGCCACCGGTACGGTTGACTGCCACAACGCTGCGCCCCGTCTTCTGTTGAAGGCGTTGCGCCACCGTTGCTGTGGGCAGCATACACAGCAGGACGGCAAGGATTGGGATACTGAGATATATTTTCATTGTCGTTAGATAGTATGGTCCGTTAGAGGCCACTATCAGGTGCAAATTTAGACAAAAAATCTGAGATAATAAGCCTGTAGAGATAAAAACTTACACAAAGTGCAAAAAAAAGGCAATAATATAGCAGTTGACCTATTGGTTCATCCTCCCTCTCTTTCTTATCATGATTCACAAATTGAAAAACCCTTCACCAACGTCGTAACACGTTGCGCAACAATGGCTTACGGTGAAGGGCCTTGGTGAGACAATGTGAACGGTTGACGGTATGACGCCCTTCACGAATTCTTCCAATCATTATTTTGACGCTGTGAGTGGCCTTCTCACGATCGTGAGTGGCCTTCTCAATTCCGTGAGTGGCCTAGTTACGACGGTAAGTGGCCTACTAATTGGAATTACTCATTGAGTAAACACAAAAATGCATGGAGTAAATGCAAAGACTTGCGATGTTACACTTACATCATCCATCATACATCATCCATCACACATCACACATCTAACCCTTCACCATATCTCGTTGTATCATTGCACGTTAGCCGCTTGGTGAAGGGTTTTGCTGCACAACAATTTCTTCTTTATTATAATAAAAATGCAGCCATTTCTGACTGCATTTTAGTTTAGTTTTTACGTTTTCACGTTATTAGTACGTTACCTTTGGCTCCAGCTCCTTGGCCTGGTCAATCATCTTCTGCACCTCGCCTACGGCAGGTACGCGACCACAGATGTTGCGCTGCTCGTTCAGCTCGGCCAGCTTCGGCTGCAGGTTCTCAGCCACGCGGTGACGGAACTCCTTGACGGTGTCGACGCCAGCAGCCTCTAACAGCTCGGCAAACTGAGGACCTACGCCGTTGATACGGAAGAGGTCGGCATGGTTGGTCCAGCGCAGAATCAGCTTCTCGCTGATACCAGTGGCCTCGGCCAACTCCTTGCGGCCCTTGGGGGCAGCACACTTGTCGAGCAGTTCGCTAACCTTGTTGATGCCTGCGGCAACCAGTTTCTCGGCGTACACGTCGCCTACACCTTCGATGTCGATAATCTTGTAATCCATAGTTTTGCGTTTTTAAAAATTAATAAGAAAGGAATATTTGTGCGCAAAGTTACGAAAAAACGAGAGAAGAACAAAATAAATTTATTTATTTTTTATTCCGAGTGCTCAGTAAGTTCGCCACTTTACTACTATCTTTACCGACTTATCTCCAATCTTGACAATAGCAATGCTGCCTGTTGGGAGGTTGAGATCAACAACTGTGTTTCCTCTCTGGCTGATTGCAGACCCAATCAGAGTTCCATTGATATTATAAATGGTAATATTTGTTCCTTCATCAATACCATTAACGATAATTCGTCCATTTTCTGCTTGAATCAGTATGTCATCGGCCAATACATGACCAATACCTGTATTATCAGTTCCTTCTTCAATAAAGAAAAACTCTTTCCATTGATTTGCTGCCTTATAAGATGTCAAACTTCCCTTAGGGACGTAAAGCGTACAATTCCATTTGTTAATATCGTCAAGTGCCTGAGTGTCGCATGTGGGTGCTGTTGCAGCCTTACTTACAATTTGCGTAACAGCTGTACAATCTGAGAAGGCCTCCTTTCCTATAGTCTTCAACTGTGTTCCAAATGACAAGCTTTTCAGACTAGAACAGCCAGAAAAAGCCCAATCACCAAACGATTCCACTCCGTCACCAATACTAAAATTCTGCAAATTGGTACAACCATAAAACTCGTTTGGAGATATTTCTGTCTCCTTATCTGTAATCACAACTGTTCGTAGCGACGTATTGCGGTAGAAAGGAGAGTAGCCATAACTTGATGACGTTTTGTAGGTTATATTTCCTCCAATATAAACAGAGTCAAGAGGACAATCAGCAAATAATGGTGAAATATTATTACTGCCCAAAGTTAATTCTTCTTCGCGATTTTCAATGATAAAACTCTTCAGATTGGAGCAACCTGCAAATGCATAGTTATCGATTAGCTTTACAGATTTGGGGATATTGACGATAGGGAGTGATTTGCAGTTTTCAAATGCACGTGCCCCAATGGTATCCACTTGGTTCCCTAATATAATATCTGCTAAAGAAGAACATCCACTAAAAGAATAATTGTCCAATCTAGTAACAGAATTAGGAATAATTACACTAGTCAAAGAAGAGCAGTTTTTAAAAGTATTCTTGCCTATAAATGAAACTTTTCCACCTAATGACAGACTTGATATATTTGAACAAGATTCAAAAGCATTATCTCCTATTTTCCCAGTATTATTGCAAGCAACGTTCTTTAAATTGTCGCATTCAGTAAAGGCATTATAACCAATATCACCATTATTATTACATGTTAGATTTTCAACGAACTTATTGTTATAGAACAAATAGGGTTGTATCTTTTGAACATTCATGGCAATGCCTTTGTATGAAACAGTAGAGTTAATATTGGTATTGGCTACTGTCTCATCATATTTACAATCAATGGCATCACAAGTTCGCTCAGACGGACTAACTGGTACATAATATATTCCATCGACATCAAATAGAGAACTAATGAATGGATAAACAATCTTGTTGTTCAGATTACTATATTGCTCGTTAGCGACATAATTGATAGCACCATTTGCATTATTATATCCAGAAGGCGGAGTGTTTGTTAGCCATATTGTCTTCTTGAGATTTGTGTTATAAAATGCATTTTGCCCAATGGATGTTATGCCAGTTCCAACGGTTAATGAGAGAAGTCCACTGCAACCTGAAAAAGCATAACTACCTATAGATGTCACATTGTTGGGAATTACTACCGAATTCAAACCGCTACAATTTTGAAATGCATTATCACCGATAGTGGTCACCTCATTGCCAATAGTAAGCTCCTTTATGGATGAAAAACCACTGAACCATGAACCTATATTGTTAGAATGAATAGTTACCGATGATATATTATTGCATCCAGCAAATGCTGAATAACCAATTGAGGTAATACTATTGGGTATGCTCATTGCTGTAATTCCGCTGCAACCAAAGAAGGCCATTGAACCAATTGTAGTAACTGAATTTGGTATAGTTATAGAAGTAAGTTCACTACAATTCTCAAAAGCGGAGTTACCAATAGAGGTCACATCGTTAGGTATAGTATACTCTTTGATTTCTTTCCCCTCATTGTCAATCAGTGTGACAGGATTATTTATTATATTTCCAATTTGCTCCATTACGTTATTATTGCAGAAAGTAGAAAACTCTAAGACGATTACTTTTACATCGTTTATATTGCACTTGCTGAAAGCATTATAACCTATAGAGACTATATTAGGAGAAAAGGTTATTGACGACAAACTGCTACAACCAGAGAATGCTAAATTGGCTATGCTAGTTATGCTGTTTGGAAATAATATGGATTGTAGGCTACTACAATTAGCAAAAGCAGATTCACCAATACTCGTAATATTATGGGTCACTTGCAAAACCCTGTGTTGAAAAATTAGTTTAATTGCTTATTTCTCGC
>CAMJWJ010000005.1 GCA_946409435.1 uncultured Prevotella sp.
AGTGGAGCAGGCCATGAAGCACCTTGAAGAACTATGATTAAGGAAATACGCTTTTTTCAATTCTGTTTTCATTGATACGCCAGAGGCATAGCAATGACGCATCATTACGACTCTTCCGCATCGGGCTATATCTCGGATTCGTTCGAGGGCATCAGCCAGACGTTTACTGATGTGGAGATTCTGAGCACATCGGAAGTTAACGTCGTGGCTAAGGCTAAACGCTATGGGCGCTGGTGGCTGCTGAAAGGACTGCGCAAAGAGGTAGCAGCAGAAGCGGGCTATCAACAACGGCTACGCAAGGAACTGGAGATACTGATGCTGCTGCAACATCCGAATGTGGTGGCGGCTTACGGCATAGAGGTTGTTGAAGGGCTGGGACGCTGCATCGTGATGGAGTATGTCGATGGCGTGACACTCAAGGAGTGGCTGGCAGAAAAGCCTTCGCGCCGGATGAGGCTCAGGGTGATGCAGGAGATTGCGGATGCTGTGGCATATATCCATACGAAAGGCATCGTCCACCGCGACTTGAAACCCACGAACATCATCGTTACGGGCAACGGCAGGCATATGAAGCTGATTGACTTCGGACTGGCAGATACGGACAGCCACACTATCCTGAAACAGCCCGCAGGGACGCCAGACTATATGTCGCCCGAACAGAGGCTAACGGCTGTGGCAGATAGTCGCAACGATATCTACAGCATGGGCGTCATCATGCAGCAAATGGATTTAGGATGGCGTTACCGGTATATTATAAAAAGGTGTACGCTACCCATTGACCGCCGTTATCAGCAGGTGGAGGAACTGCAACAGGCTATCGTATCGACGGAAGGACGTTTCAAGAGATTGATAGCTTGGTTAGGGGGGGTGCTGATCATGCTTCTCCTACTGCTGATAGGCCTGCAAATGCAGCGAAGCAAGGAGCAAGACGAGAGACTGGAGCAGCTGAAAGCATCCTACCAGCAGGAGCAGAGGGAGCAACGCCAGCAAATCAGACAGCTGACGGACTCGACAACGGTGCTGGGCAACTACAACCAACAACTGAGAGAGAAGGAAGCGGCAATAGTGGCGAAAAGGCGGAAAGTTCAAGATGCCATTGTAAAGGGCAAAGTCATCATAGACCGCACTATGAGGCAGACGAACATCGACCAGCACCTGGACACGCTGACCAACATGCTCTATATGTGGAGTGACTTTTCATACAGAAGTCAGTCGGGCGAAAGAGCCATTGAGCGCTATATGCAGCAAATCAACGCCTCGTTCAGCGAATCCGAGAAGGACGAAATAAGAAGCGCCCTGGCTCAACATAATAGTGATATCGTCACCCAATGGAGAAACAAAATAGTCAATCTATGCAAATGATACCCTACGGACAGCTACGCACCGATATTGAGACAGCCCTGAAGAAGAAGCTTCAGACGCCGAAGGACTTTGAATTCCTGCGAGAGCGCATCTATGCACGACTGCACATCCTGGTCAGCCGCACCACGCTGATGCGACTGTGGGGATATGTCGATGAAGACGTGAAGCCCAGAAAGGCAACGCTCGACATCCTGTCGCATTTCTTAGGCTATGAGGATTGGGACGCATACTGCCAGAACAGCCGCCTGCCCAAGGAGCAGCAGAGTGCCCCTGTCATGAGCCGACGCCTGAGTGTTGCCAACGAGTTGGTGAGCGGCGACCGGCTGCGACTGACATGGCAGCCCGACAGAACCTGCGACGTCAAATACTTAGGCGATCAGCGTTTTGTCGTAACGGCATCGGAGAACACGCGGTTGCGTGAGGGCGACACCTTTGAGTGCAGCCTCATCATAGAAGGCGAGCCTTTGTATCTCGACAACCTGAAACAGGGCGAGCAACCAGCCATTGCCTACGTCTGCGGAAAGAAGACAGGGGTATTCTTTGAATACAAAAGGTGAAACACGGGCAATTCGGCAAATAATTTGCCTCACTGGGAAATGTAAGGTTTTCTTCTGACGAGCCGTACTCTCGAAGGTGCGAGGATATGTGAGCGCTAGTTTAGTATGTCTGCAGAAAGTGTTATTGTGCAATCTGCGCCTCCTGCTCACGTACTTGTTCGCGCCATTTTTTACGAGCATCTATCATCTGCTGGAAAGCTTTAGTCAAAAAAGGAACGGGCCAAATGGCTCGTTCCTTTTTTGATTGTTGTTGTGAGCTGGCTTAGAAGAGGTAGGCAGCAGAGATCTGCCATGAGTTCGTCTTCATCTTGCCAGTAAAGATGTCGGTAGCTGTGCTGGTAACAGCGCCTACTCCGAAGTCACCTGTCTTGCCGAGGGCGAAGTTATAGTTGACGGTGGCCTGGAGATGACCGAGGATGGTAGCACCGATACCTACGTTGGCACTCAGGTTGCTGCTCTTCAGCGTCCATCCACCAACAACATTCTGGGCGTTGTTGAAGGTAAACGACTTGTCCTTGCTGCCCAGATTGAAGCCAAACTGCGGACCGGCAAAGGCGAACAGGTTGACCACGCTGCTGAGACCTATGCCATAACGGACGTTGATAGGAACCTGAATCGACTGAACCTTAATGCTCTTGTCGGCACCTTCTACATCCATGTTACGCTGGTCGTACAGCGCAGAAGCGTCAAAGCTGAGACCTACTACAGGAAGTGTGTATTTCACCGTAGGGCCAACAAAGAAACCGGCCTTGTTCTTCAAGGCATCCTTGGCGTTGCCAGTCACTTTGGTCAGGTTGAGACCACCCTTCAAGCCAAACTGAAACTGGGCCTGTGAGGGTATTGCCATGGCAGCCATCATCACGAAAAGCACAAAAATCTTCTTCATAATTCTATCTTTTAGTGTGTTAATACTTTGTTTTCTGTTGGCAAATTTACAAATAATAATTGAAATAACCAACGATTCTGACACATTTTTTTATAATTCGCACCACTTTTTAACTTTTAGCGCGATTAATGGCGCTCTCGGCGCACGGAAATACGACCGCTGCCAGACGACGAACTGCTGCGCTGGCGCACCCGCTTGGGCTTCTTGGCCTTGGTGGCCTTCTGCTCGACGGCCTCCTCGTTGGCGGCATTGTCCTGAGCGTCTTCAGCCTGCTCGCCCTTGCCCTTACGGCTGCGGCGTGACTTCTTGCCCGACTTGGCAGCCTGAGCCTTCTTGGCAGCGGCAGCTATGGAGTCCTTGCGCTCTTGGTCACCGAAGAGGTTCTTCTCAAAGGCGGTTAGCTCGTTCTCTATCTTCTGCTGCTCCTTGGCCATGGCAGAGTCGGTAGGACAGTACTGGGCCAGCGTACGGCCGAGCATGTTGTTGGTCTTGTAGATCTTACCCTCGTAGCGGTTCAGCGTGAAGAAGTCCTCCATCGACATGGTGGCGGCATTGTTCAGGTTAGACGTCATGACCGTCTGCCGACCGAGGTATGGAGCCAGGTCGCTGTACTTTACCCAGAAGAGTGGGTACTTCGAGGCCTCGCCGCCAAAGTCATCCTCGCGCATCATGACGGGACAGACGGCCAGCACCTTGCGGCGGAACGACGAGTTCGCCTGGTCGTAATAGGCACTCTCCTTCAGGTAGTACAGCTTGACCTCTGCAGAAGGGATGTCGCTGTTGTCGACACGCAGCTTGCCGTCCTTCTCTTCGTAGTAGATGTGGAAGTTGTCGAGGATGGTCTTGATCTGCACGCGGGCTGAGTCGGTGAACGACTCGTTGCCGTCAAGGCGGTATTCATAGACGGGGATGTAGTTGTTCAGGGCCAGCTTGAAGACGTAGGTGAACAGGTTCACCTGACGGTCCATCGGCTCCACGGGATAGTAGAGGCCGCCATTGGCATCCTGGCTCAGGTCTATCTCGCGGTAGATGTCGCGTCGCCATACCACGTCCTCGGGCATGTCGAGCGATGTGGGAAACATCAGCTTGGCACGCATCGACACACCCTGGTTCTGGTTCTGTGTCTGCTTCCGCTGCTGAGCCTGCTGCTGAGCCTGCTGGCGACGAGCTTTCGGCTGAGCCTGTACGGCAGAAATGAAGAATAAAGAATGAAGAATGAAGAATGCTGCGCACAGTAACATCCTTGACACACTCAGACATTCATTCTTTCGCTTATCGATATTCGTTGTCATAGTCTCGTATATTATATTTTATAATAGTTTCGTATATTATAATTGTTGTTTCTTTTCTGTTTAGAATGGCAGAAGCAAATTCTTCATTCTTCATTCTTCATTTCACGATGACCTCCATCGAGGTGTTCAGCTTACGCTGTATGCCGTCGGGGCCGGTGGCCGTTACGCGGGTGATGTAGAAGCGCTTGTTGCGTTGCAGCTTGCGGAAGGTGTCCTTCTGGCGGGCCGAGAAATTGGCACCGTCGCTGACCATGGGTACGGCATTACCCATGTTGTCGAAGAAGACGGTCTCGAAGCTATGTACCTTGAAGGCAATGTCGAGAATGCCGTCGTCGATGGCAGCACCGATGCCGTCGATGACCATCAGCTGGGCCTTCGACAGACCGCCACCCTTGTAGCGAAGCGGGTTGCCCTGCTCATCCTTCATGGCGATGTATGGAGTGGGGTCGGGCAGACGGCGCACACGGAACGTGAACTGACCCATCTGCTGGGCACGGCCCGTGTTGGTGCTGGTCACCGTGATGGTGACGTTCTGCCCTACAGCCGTCGGACGGGCGATGTAGCGGCCGGGGCCTACGGGCTGCAACGTGCCGCCGGTCATGGTGGCCTGTACCTTGTTGACAGGTACGCCCGGCACCGAGACGCTCAGCGGGTTGGAGTAGCCGGCATACAGCACGTTCATGAGGTCGGCCGATACAGTGGCCGACGGGTCTACCACGGTGTATTTCTGCTCAAACTCGCGCTTCAGTAGTTCACCGTTACCATTCTCTACCTGTATGTAGCCTGTCAGCGTGAAGTCGCCCGTACGTCCTGTGACGGTCTCGTAGAGCCCGTCGGGCAGGTTCATCTCCTTGCCGCCGATGAATATCTGCGGCTGTTGAGTGGTGTCGACAGCAGCCATGACGATGCGTGCCGAGAACTTGTCGCCACGTACGATGGTCTGCGAGTTGGGAATGACGAAGGCATTCAGCGCGTTGACACGGATATCCTTCACGTCGATGTTGCTCACCAGTGTGTGAAGTACGGCACCTTCGGCATAGCGCACGTCGTTCTGCAACTTAGAGAGCAGGGTGACTGCGGCTGCCGTAGGCATCGACTCGAACAGGTATTCCTGCCAGTTCTTGCCCATGGCCTGAGCGTCCTTGGGTATTTCGGTAGTCAGGTTCGAGGCTATCAGCTTCTTCTGGTTGTAGTCGGTCACCATGCCGAGCAGCGCTACCCTGTACTTGTTGATGGCGTCGTACAGCTCCTTGCCACGGCCGCGACCGGGAGCCAGCATCACCTGTGTGGCAGCCTCCAGGTCCTCCTTGTTGCGGATGTTGCGCACGTCGCCGTCCTTTCCGTCAGCCTCCTTTACGATAGCCAGTTTCAGCTCGTCGGCCAGATTGTAGAGGTGGTTGCTCATCTCTTTCACCTTCTGCGACTTGTCGTACCATTGTTTCACCTTCTGAGGGTTCTTCTTCATCTGTACGGCAAAGTCGTCATATATGGCCAGGTTCTCCTTGGTGGCGTTGACGGTAGTACGCTTCAGGCTTTCCTCAACCAGCGAGAAACCATTGAGCACCTCGGTCGAGACGTTCAATGCCAGCATGGCCATCAGTACGACGTACATCAGGTTGATCATCTTCTGGCGGGGAGAAACCGGTCTTTTCTTGATTGCCATCTTGGTATTTTACAATTTGACGATTTACTATTTGGATTTGTTTACCGATAAGAGAAACTAAGGATTCTGTGGAGCGACGGGCATGCGTACTTGCATGGCCTCTATCATACGGGCATATATCCTGTTCAGTTCCTGTATCTGCTCGGCCATGTGGCGCGTCTGTTCGTTGATCTCGTCGATGGTGGAGATTTGCGACGAGGCACTCTTCAGCTGCATCTCGTAGACGCGGCTAATGCCTGTCAGCGTACGGTTCAGGTTCTCCATCTCCTCGGAGTCGCGCGTCAGCCGCTGACTCTGCTCGGACACCTGTGTCAGCATCTCGGTCAGACGGTTCAGCTCGTCGATATAGTTCGAGGTAGCCTCCTTCAGCTCCTCGCCCATGGGCAGCGTCTCGGGCTGCTGGACAGCTTGCTCGCCGCCGGCAACACCTGCGACCACAGGTCCGCCAATGACTCCGCCGCCGAAGCTGATGGTACCACCGGCAGGAACCTCGCCACCTTCCGTGGCAACAGCCTCACCGTCAGTGCCTGCACCACCGCCAATGACAATGGTTCCGCCACCTCCGCCGATGACACCGCCTCCGCCGATGACTCCGCCACCGCCGATGACACCGCCACCGCCGATAACTCCGCCGCCACTGACAGCAGCACCGTCGCCGATGACATCCCCGTCACCGCTTACCGATTCACCTCCGCCGATGACAGGAGCACCGCCGCCAACAACTACCGGGGCAACATGGGCGCCCTCTTCGCCGACATGGATGTCGAGGTCCATGCCGTCGGTCGTCTTGTCGAACGGACGGTCGAAGGCCGACAGGAAGAACACAAATACCTCGGTGCCCATTCCTAAGAACAGGAAGAAGTTAGCACCAGGCAGGTGGGTCAGCTTGAAGAGCGTACCCAGAATCACAATAGAGGCACCCCATGAGTAGGCATAGTTCAGGAACGTCTGTCCGGGGACACTGTCCATCCACTTCTGCAAGCGATAGACGACATTCAGTTTGCTGTATCGAGTCATTGTTGTTATTCGGTTTTACGATGTTTCGTTATTTCGTGTTATCGACATTCCCGTGTTACGGCATGTCGTGTCACTTTTTCTTTCCCTTCTTGGTCTTCACCTTGTCACTCGTGGTGTTGGCCAGCGAACGTACACAGCGGAAACCAATGTACGAACGGGGCTGGTTCTGATACTCGTACGAGCGCCAGGCAGAGCGGATATACGACTCAGGGTCTTTCCACGAACCGCCACGTACGCTCTTCTTCTTCAGCCTGTAGGGGTCTTCCTTGGCGGCGTTGTAGCTCAGCTGTGGGTTGATGTCGTTCATGGCCTGCACACCAGCCTCGGTATAGATGGTGCTGCACCACTCAGCCACGTTGCCGGCCATGTCGTATAGTCCGTTGCTGTTGGCACTGTAGATGCCTGTGCGGCTGGTGATGAGGTTGCCGTCTTTGGTGTAGTTGCCGTTGTCGGGCTTGAAGTTGGCGTAGAAACAGCCGTTGCCGCTGGCCACGTCTTCATTGTCCCAAGGGAACTCGTTCTGGTCCTTGCCGCGGGCAGCATACTCCCACTCTGCCTCTGTCGGCAGGCGGTAGCGCTGCACATAGCGTGCTGCCGGACCCAGACCGCGCAGCAGGTACTCCGTGCGCCAGGCGCAGAAGGCGTTGGCCTGCTCCCACGTCACACCCACTACAGGATAGTCGTTATAGGATGCGTTAGAGAAGTAGTAGCGCATATAGCCCTCGTTCTCTGCATTGGGGAAGTCGTTCACCCAACAGGTCGTGTCGGGATAGATGTTTACGATGTAGGTGTTCAGGAAGTCATACGGACCAGTGTACTGACGGTTGATCGTCTCGCGGACAATCTTGCCTTCGTCGTTGATGTACGCCGTATCCTTGGAAATCCATATCTCCTCGTTGGGGTTAGGGCGTATGTCGGTATTGAGGATACGCTCTTCGGGGTCAGGGCGGTATTTGCGCTTGGCAGCCTCGGTGTAGTCGTAAATCTCGTAGCGGAAGTTCATCTGACGCCAGTCAAGCATCTTCTCGCCAGTGACGGGATTGGTGACATACAGGCTCTCGAAAGCACGCTGCTCGTCCTCGTTGGGCTTCTTGGGTAGCGCTTTCTTCCAGTTCAGGTGAGGCTTGATAGGGTCGCCGTTCTTGTCTTCTTCAATTTTGTAGGTCTCGTCGCCGCCGTATGCGGGGTCAGCCAGACGCTCGCGGAGAATGGAGTCGCGGACGTAGTTGACGAACTGGCGGTACATCGAGTTGGTCACCTCATGCTCGTCCATCCAGAATCCCTCGACGGAGATGTCACGTACGGGTGTCTGTTTGCCCCACAGCGAGTCCTGCTGCTCAATACCCATTTTCAAGTGGCCGCGCTTGATGAGCGTCATGCCGTAGGGTGCCGGTTCGCTGAAGGCACGACCGCTGACACCCGTTACCTCGCCGCCTGCAGACGACACATGCTTGCCGCCGAAACAGCTTGTCAGGAGAACGGTAACCAGGACCCACCCCCAAACCCTTCCGCACAGGAAGGGGCTATGGTTGGCCCCTGTCGTTGTTGCTATACTTCGCATCATATTACTTATCCTCATATACATATATATATTATCAGTACTATTCTTCTTCTTTAGAGCAGTCTTACGCTCTGGTGACGGTTACGCCCTTTCTTCTGAAAGTTCAGCTCTGTCTGGTAGCCCACAAACAGTTCGTGAGAACCGTTGCCAATCTTCAGCACCGAGGTGTAAAACTCGTAGCTGTAGCCCAGTGTCACGCCGTGGAAGTTGCCGCCGATGATTGCTGTCACGCTGTTAGTCGGACTGTAGGCCACGCCACCGTACAGCATCTTGTTGTCGTGCGTGTACTTCAGCCGAGCTGTCACGTCAACCCTATAGGCCGTGCCGTCGTAGTGCGCCAACACAGAGGGATGTATTGTAAGAAACGGATTTCTCAGCTTAATATTGTATCCACCCGTCAAATAATACACTCGGCTGATGTCGTAGATGGTGCGGTCGCCAAGTTCCACGGTAGGTGCTGTGGCGTGCAGCACCGAGAATCCGGCATACCAGTTGCGGCGCTTGTAGTAGACACCGGCAGAGAGGTCGACCGTCATGCCCGTCTCGTCACCCTGTCCAAAGGCAGGGTCGCTTGACTGCTCCAGATCAAGGCCTGAGCCTTTGAACTTCTCGCTGAGCATACCGAGCTGTATGCCTACGCTGATAGTTCCCCCCAGCAGGTTGTGCTTGTAGGCGTACTGTAATGCCAGTTTCTGATGGGTGAAAAGACCTATCTGGTCGTTCATGAGCTGTAAACCCACGCCGTGATAGTTGTTCAGGAAGAAAAGCGGCATGTCGGCGCCGATGTACATGGTGCGTGGATTGTGCTCAAAGCCCGTCAGCGTCATGTCGTAGGCTCCAGTGATGTTAATCATCGATTCCTTTCCGACAGCAGCAGGGTTGAACGAAGGCTCCATTGCCCAGTAGTGGGCAAAGGACGGCTCTTGCTGGGCTTTTGCGCTGACAAGCACCTGCAAGGCAATGACTAATATGGCGATTCTATGTTTAAACACTTTGTATATAACGGACAACTGGCAATTTTATTGTGTCAATATGTTCAGAACTGTCCATTCCATGCATAGCTCCCAGGTTTCAGCGTCACTAAAGTACCGTTGTAGGCACTCATCTGTACCACGCCGGGGGCTATTTGGCACACGATATTAAACTGTGTCCAGCCGAGGGCGTGCAGCGTAGCCCATGCCGTGGCGCCACCCTCAATGATGAGGTGGTCTGGCAGTCGCTGTGCCATCAGTTGCTTGGTCTTTCGGGCCATGACGGAGCGCAGGTAGACGGCAGCATCCTTTCCTGTGCGGTGGCTATATGGCATCGTGAGAATCAGGCTATGCTTCTCCGGATAGGTGCTGGTGTCCCATAGGCTGATGTCCTCATTGCCGTCGTATATCTCGCGTGGCATCGGGGCTACGGGGATTCCCAGGTCAAGGAACTTGCTCTGTGTGCTGCCACAGAGAATGAGTGTGGACTGCGCCTTGTTGAAAAGGGGAGAGGGACTTCCCTGTCCGGCAGGAGAGGCACTTTCCTTTCTAAAAGGAGTGTGGTGCGAGGGTAACCTTTGCTCCAGTAAGGCAGCAAACAGGTCTGCGGCACCAGCGAAGAGCGTCTCTCCGTCGTCGTATGTAGCCACGACACGGCGTATGTCGTCGGCACACTCGACATCGGGCATGATAATGCCTTTTGACTCGGCATCAGGGAAACGCTCGCGTAGCACCGACGTGGTGGCAGGGTATTCTGGATCGTAGCTGAATGCCGTCTGATGGAGTGGGAGAATCGTCCCCTCTCGCTGTGTAATATAATAGGTACCTGCGCGAATGATACGACCCTTTGAGGGGTTGGCTGGCAGGAATACTGTGCGCCTGAAACCTGCCCACTCCATGAGTGCTGTCAGTTCTGCAACGACATGGCCACGCAGGGCAGAGTCGGTCTTCTTGAAAATAAACAATGAGGAGTGAGAAATGAGAAATGCCAGGTGCTTCGTATAGGCAACGGCCTCGGATTCGGTCATGGAGCGGGTGTCGGTAGCTATGACGGTAGCGCGGGCGGTTGCGGTGGGTGGTGTGCCCGTGTTAGGGGCTAGAGCATTTGTGGGGGTTGCGACGGAGCCGCAACCTACGGCAAAACCACAGGTGAGAGAAGACTGCAGGCCTCGCTCAAAGGCGATGCCTGCTATCTCGGCAGCTCCCGTGATGTCGTCGGCTATGACTATAATACTTTCTGCTTGTTGCTTACTTTTCACGGTTGGTTTTGTGCCTTCAGGTTGTTTACTTTTCACGGTTGGTTTTGTGCCTTCTGCCGGTTGTTTACTTTTCGCGGTTGTTCTTTCCTTTTCTGTAGATAGCCATGCGGGTGGCGTAGTCAATCGACAGCGTCATGGCTGAGTCGTTGGCAATGTCCTTGCCTGCAACGTCGAAGGCGGTGCCGTGGTCTACAGAGACACGGATGATGGGTAGTCCTAACGTGATGTTCACACCACTGGCAGAATCCATCTTGCCCGTCTCCTTGTTCCAATTGAAGGCACACACCTTCAAGGGAATATGTCCCTGGTCGTGATACATGGCGACACAGCCGTCGAACTGTCCGCACTTGGCTTTGGCAAAGATACTGTCAGGTGGCACGGGGCCGTCGACGTTGAAGCCACGCTGACGAAGTTCGTCAATGGCAGGTATAATCTCCTGTGCCTCCTCCCAGCCAAACATGCCGTTCTCACTGCTGTGAGGGTTTAGACCAGCCACTCCGATGTGCGGATGCTCTATGCCAAACTGCCGGCATGCATCGTCGATGAGTTCCACACACTCGATGACGCGGTCTTTCTTCACCAAGTCACAGGCTTTCCTCAGTGGTACGTGGGTAGAGACGTGGATGACGCGGATGTTCTCGTCGGCCAGCATCATGGCATACTTCTTCGTATTCGTGAAGGTGGCATAGATTTCCGTATGTCCGTCGTAGTGGTGTCCGGCGAGGTTCAGTGCTTCCTTGTTTAATGGTGCCGTCACTGTGCCGTCTACCTCGTCGGCCATGGCCAGTTCGATGGCTTTCTTGATATACTGGAACGCCGCATTGCCGCATTGTGCCTGTACTTTACCAAACTCAAACGTCGCAAGGTCCACGCATTTGAGATCGATGACGTCGATGGTGCCATGTTCAAACTTGGCATCCTTGACCTGCTGTATGGCATTTACCTGCAGGCTGAAGCCTAACAGCTGAATGGCCTGCTGCATGATGGCAGCGTCGCCCGTAACGACGGGGCGGCATTTCTCGTAAGTCTCTTTGCGGTTGAGGGCGCGCACCGTAATTTCTGGGCCTATGCCAGCGGGGTCGCCCATGGTGATGGCTAATATGGGTTTCATGTTCCTTTATTTCTTTATGATGTTTGTGCTATCGCTATATCGTTATGCCGGTTAATATAATGAATTATAGATATCGCGAGCATCTTGCTCGGTGACTGGTCTCGGGTTGTTTTTCAGTAGGCGTTGCACCTCCATGGCAGCCTTGGCCATGTCGTCGACGGCTGTCTGAGGGATGCCCAGGTTGGCCAGTCTCTTGGGTATGCCGACGGTGTCGGCCAACTGGTAGATGAAGTTGATACCGGCAGCAGCCGTCTCGTCGGCACTGCTGCCTGGCGTCACGCCACAGGCCACGGCCACGTCGGCGTAACGCTCCGGACAGGCTGGTTGGTTGAACTTCATGACCGGTGGCAGCAGGATGGCGTTTGACAGACCATGAGGTATGTGGAACTCACCGCCGAGTGGGTAAGACAGGGCGTGAACGGCTGCCGTGTTGACAGGTCCGAGGCACAGTCCGCCGTATAGCGAGCCTAATGCCAGAGCCTCGCGGGCATCCCGGTCGTCGCCGTTCTTGACGGCACGCACCAAATTGGCAGCAATCAGCTGAATGCCCTTCAGTGCATAGATGTCCACGGCCGGGTGGGCAAATCGGTTGGTGTAGGCTTCAATGCAGTGTGTCAGTGCATCCATGCCTGTGTCGGCCGTCACCTTGGCGGGTACCGTCCATGTCAGTTTTGGGTCGACGTATGCAGCGTCGGCTATCAGGTAGGGTGATACGATGCCTTTCTTCAGGTGGTCGCGCTCGTCCAGGAGTATGGCGTTGGGCGACACCTCGCTGCCCGTGCCAGCTGTTGTGGGCAGACAAGCAAACCAAAGGCCCTTCTGTCTTACGAAACCTGTACCGAAGCAGTCCTCGGCCTCTTGGTCGCTGTTGATGAAGGCTGCCACAAGCTTAGTGACGTCGAGCACACTGCCGCCTCCTATGCCCACCACGCTGTCGGCGCCGAAGGTGCGAGCCATCTCCAGGATGGCCTTGAAGTCACCTACCGTCGGTTCGGCAAGGATGTTCTGGCATGTCTCAATGGCGACGCCGCTTTCCTTTAGCCTTGTCAGGGCTGGTTCGATGAGTGGTACGATGGGAGGTGCTGTCAGCACAAACAGCCGCTGATGGCCTGACATCTTATAGTCTTCAACTAACGTGTCTATGCAGCCTGTTCCGAAGACAATTTTCTGGGGCTGCAGGAGTGTGATTGCTTTCATAATATTTACCTATTATTATATTTAATGACGTTTCTCCTCCCGTTTTGTCATCTTCTGCCGACAATCTTCTATTGATATTACATCCCTGTTAAAAAAAATGTCTAAATATTTGGAAGAAATAGAATTATTGCTTACCTTTGCCCATTATTACCTTTCGTCAACAATATTAGGAAATGAATAGATTACTACTTTTGCTAATCCTTGTAAGTGTGGCTGTGCTTGGAAAAGCCCAGGAAAATTTGGATACTTACGTGCCAGTGACTGACGAGCAAGCGTCGGACACATATGCCGTCATCATTGCCAACGAACACTATGAGTTTGAGGTTCCTGTGCCCTATGCACTCAACGATGGCGCTATCTTCAAGCGCTATTTGGAGAAGACATTGGGCGTGCCCGACAAGAACATCCGCTTCGTGCCTGATGCTACGCTTAACAAGATGCGACGCAACCTTCAGTGGCTCAGCGATATGGTGAGTGTGACCGATGGCCATTCGCGAGTCATCGTCTACTACAGTGGCCACGGCATGCCTGACGAGGAAAGCAAGAGTGCCTACCTGTTGCCAGTCGATGGGTACAGCACTGATACACGCAGCGGTGTGAGCACTTCTGACTTCTACAAGTTGCTTGGCAGCATGAAGACTCGTCAGACGCTGGTGTTCCTCGATGCCTGTTTCAGTGGTGCCAAGCGTGAGGGCGGCATGATGCAGCAGGCGCGAGGTGTGGCCATCAAGGTGAAGAATACGCCTGTGGCTTCCGACAACATGGTCGTGTTCTCGGCAGCAACAGGCGACGAGACCGCCTGGCCCCTGAAGGATAAAGAGCATGGTTTGTTCACCTATTACGTGCTACAGCAGCTTAACGAGCATAACGGTTGTGTGTCACTTGGTGACCTGACCGACAAGGTGATGGCTGAGGTGAAGCTGGTGTCTATGCGTGAGAATGGCAAGATGCAGACCCCCACCGTTGTTGCACCTCAGGGGTCGACGGGCTGGCGCGACTGGATGTTTGTGTCGGAGCCCGCCAAGTGCTACGAGACGATGCCGAAACCTAAGTTCACTACGGTTGCCCCTGCCGCAGCTGGCTCTGAGAAGGAGGATACTCAAGGCAAGCCTCACCCTAAAACGTTCCTAAGACGCAGATAACAAGAATAACATTAAGTAATCAAAAAATGAGAAAAATGATGATTGTGGCAGCACTATTGCTGTCGGTGCTACCTATTGTGGCACAAGAAGACAAGCCCAACGTGTTGGTTGAGGCTTTTGTGAACAAGAGTAATGCCAGTAATGTGGCCTGTAACAACCTCAGACAAGAGATTATGGCTGGACTGACCGACACTGAGCGACTCACCATAGTAGATGCTTCGCTCGTCAGCGATCTGCCGGCGGCAAAGAACGACCGCTTGGTAGCGTTGGGTGATATGGGCATTCAGTACTATATTGAAGGAACACTCAACTCGATTGATACGAAGAAGACGCAGTCGACCAGTGGTGGAAAGACCACTACGCAGTATGAGGCCACCATCAATTACACGCTCACCGTCATTGACGTTGCATCTGGTGTCATCAAGACGACGGAAACCTACAAGGACTCCTACTTGGTAGGTGCCACACAGGATGAGGCCATCCTCAAGTCTATCGAGTATGCCAAGAAGCGCATGAAGCGCTTTGTCGACGAGAACTTCAAGGTGGAAGCCGTCATCAAGGCGCTTGACGAGGTTGACAAGAAGGGCGTAAAGAGCTGCTATATTTCTGTTGGTTCCAATCTTGGCATTATCAAGGGGCAGATCTTCGAGGTGTTCAGCAAGATTGAGATTGCAGGCGAGATGATCGACAAGAAGATTGCCGAGCTGAAGGCCGAGGAGGTGCTGAGTGGCACGCTGACGAAGTGCTCGGTCAAGAGCGGTGGTGCTGAGATCAAGTCTTGCTTCGAGAAGAAGATAGTGATGAAGGTAGTCACACGCGCCAAGAAGCCCGGTGCTCTTGAGCGACTGAACAATGCCTTGGGCATTTAGCAATACATAGGTAACACACAGCATAAGCGGGTCATTCATGAAGTTGAGTGACCCGCTTATGATATAGTGAATTATGAACTATGAATTATGAACTATGAACTATGAACTGTGAACTATGAACTGTGAACTAAACCATCACTTTCTGTCTTCCAGGTATCCCCAGACGGTCAGCTCCTTGTCGGCCAGTGGGGTTTTGAATAGGAAACTGGCCAGATAGCCTACGACGAGGACGATGAGGTGAGAGTAGACACCTAACATGTATTTGTGGTGAGTGAAGTTCCATTCGCCCAGGTCGAGCAGCGTCTCCTTGACTCCCGTGCCGTGGATGTCGACCTTGGTGGATGTCAGCACGGCGTAGGCGGTAAACAGTACTGCGGCGGCAATGCCGATGTACAGTCCCTGCCAGTTGGCACGTAGTGAAAACAGTCCCAGCATGAAGATACCCACGATGCCTGCCGAGAAGATGGCATAGAGCGAGAACAGTGCTCCCAGTACACCCTCGCCGCCCCATGTGATGTACAGGCAGGCCACGCCGATGGCTCCCACGCCTGCCAGTACCACCATCCATCGTCCGAAGCGTAGCTGCTGGCTGTCGGTAGTATGCTTGTTGAAGCGCATATAGTAGTCCTGCACGGCAATAGCCGACAGACAGTTCAGGTCGCTGTCCAGCGACGATATGGCGGCAGCGGCGAGTGCTGCGATGATGAGTCCGCGGATGCCTACAGGCAACTCGTGTGCGATGAAGTAGGGGAATACCTCGTCAGCCTTGATGCCTTCGGGCAGCAAGGGAGCTCCCGGTGCATGATAGTAGGCAAAGAGTGCTGTGCCGATGAACATGAACAGTGCCCAGATGGGTACCGACATCAGCACACCGATGTATGCCGCCTTCTTGGCCTCATGGTCGTTCTTGGCCGCAAGGTAGCGCTGTACGATGGTCTGGTCGGTGCCGTACTTCTGCAGTGCATAGAAGATGCCGTTGAGTACCATGACCAGGAAGCATAGCTCCGACAGGCTCCAATCGTACGGTCCGAAGTCTATCTTGTTGTACTCCGATGCTATGCGGAACGTCTCTGTCGGTCCGCCCTCGATGCCGAACAGGAGGATGCAGATACAGATGATGCCGCCTCCGATGAGCAGGAATCCTTGCGCTACATCCATCCAAACGATGGCCTCCATGCCGCCGAACAGTGTCAGGATGATGATGGTGACGCCGAGAATAATCACGATGGTGTAGATGTTGATGTCGAGGAATGTGGCCAACGCCATGGAGACGAGGAAGAACACCGTGCCGGCTTTGGAGAAATGCCCTAAGGTAAAGGCCAGCGAGGAGTAAAGCCGTGCGAAGACGCCGAAGCGGCGCTCGAAATATTCGTATGTCGACAGTCGGATGACCTTACGGAACAGTGGCACGATGACGCCAATCAGCAGCACGAGCACGATGGGCACCATCAGTCCCTGCACCAGCAGTATCCAGTTGCCAGCATAGGCTGCTCCGGGGTAGGCAAGGAACGTGACACTGGAGATGAGCGTGGCAAAGATGCTAATGCCTACTGCCCATGCCGGTATCTTGCCGCCTCCGGCGAAGTACTGCGACGTGTCTTTCTGCTTGTGGGCGAAAACGATACCTGTCCCTATGGCTGCGAGTATCGACAGCAGGACGATGATGTAGTCAATCCAGTGCATAAGCCTTGTTTTTGATGAGTAATTAGTAATTAGAAATTAGTAATTATGATTAGTAACTCCACAGGAGTGAAGCGACAGGAAGTGGACTGTATGAGGTAATCATAATTAGCCGTTACTCATTACTGATTTGATAATGAGCTGTTCTTCTTCGGCCGACAGCCGGGTGAGCGGCATGAGCATCCACGGCTCGCACAGTCCTTTCGTGCTCATCATCACCTTTAGGGCGGTGAGGCTCTGCCCGAGCGTACGGTCTTTCTGGTAGATCTTAGCTACCTTGTCCGTCTCTTCCTGCAGCCGGTTAGCCTCCTCGGTGTCACCATGCACGGCAGCCTCGAAAAGCTGGCTGAACATGCCGGGCACGTAGTTGCCCGTTGATGGCACGATGCCGTTGCCACCGAGCTCCAGCGAGTGTGCACTCTGTGCTGCCCAACCGCAGAAGTATGCGAAGTCGTCGCGTCCCTGGGCTATTTCGATGCACTGGGCCATACGCTCCATGTCGCGCTCAGAGTCCTTTAGTCCTACGATGTTGGGATGGTCGGCCAACTGGCGTATGATGTCTACAGGTATCGACATGTGTGTCGTTGCCAGGATGTTGTAGAGCATCAGCGGGCCGGTGATGCAGTCGGCCAGCGTCTTGTAGTAGTCGTACATCTGCGCTTCTGTCAGCGCATAGTATGTCGGCAGCGTAGCCACGATGACGTCGGCCCCCAGGGCTGTGTACACCTCCGCCTGCCTTACCTGTTCTGTGAAGCAGTTGCCTGTCAGTCCGGCATAGATGAGCATCTGTCCGCTGCGGGCTGCCACCGCCGTCTCGACCAGTAGCTGGCCGTCGGCCTGCGACACGGAGTTGCCCTCTCCGGTAGTTCCCATGAGCAGTGGCGACACGTTGTGTTCGCCAAAGAAAGTGATTATACGCTTCACGGCTTCCACGTCGAGCCGCCCGTCCTGTGTGACGGGTGTCACCATTGGCACCACAACGCCACGATACTTACTGTTGTTCATCATCTTGTTTGTTTACCTTATTATAATATAGACGCACAGGATGTGAAAACGTCATCATTATGTCACGCTCTTCAAGTAATACCGCATTGTTTTTACCGTAACATGCGCTCGCTGTGGAGGTTGCGGCGGCTCTTGACGACGGAAGGCGTGACTTTAACTATTTTTTGCAAACTTTTCTTGCAGTTTTTTTCGTATAGTTCTGGTATATTTCGTATCTTTGCAGTCGCTAAGAGTTTCCCAAAACGGGAAACTTTTTGTGGGAAAAAATCAAAAAAGTTTTCCAAAACGGATAACTTTTGACGATAGAAAGAGCACACAGCAACTAAAGATATAGAGATATAAAGCAATGGAAATCAAGAATTTTACCATTACGAAGCGTGACGGTAGCAAAGACCGTTTCTCGTTAGACAAGATTATGAACGCAATTGTAAAAGCGTTCGAGAGTGTAGGAGAGCCAGCCGACTTGAGCACCGTGTCGAAGATACTGAGCCATCTCGACATGCACGACGACATCAAGGTGGAGGACATCCAGAACCAGGTGGAAGAGGCGCTGATGCGTGAGGGCTTCTACAAGGTTGCCAAGTCGTTCATCCTCTATCGCCAGCAGCACACCGAAGACCGTGAGACGCTGGAGAAGATGACGTTCCTGTCGGAGTACATGGAGTCGGTGAATGCCGCCACTGGTTCCAAGTACGACGCCAACGCCAATGTGGAGCACAAGAATATTGCCACGCTCATCGGCGAGCTGCCGAAGTCGAACTTCATCCGGCTGAACCGCCGTCTGCTTACCGACCGCATCAAGAAGATGTACGGCAAGCAGCTGGCCGACAAGTACATCGACATGCTGACCCACCACTTCATCTACAAGAACGACGAGACGTCGCTGGCCAACTACTGCGCCAGCATCACGATGTACCCCTGGCTCATCGGTGGTACGACGTCAATCGGCGGTAACTCGACGGCTCCCACCAACCTGAAGTCGTTTGCCGGCGGTTTCGTCAACATGGTGTTCATGGTCTCGTCGATGCTCAGCGGTGCCTGTGCCACCCCCGAGTTTCTGATGTACATGAACTACTTCATCGGCAAGGAGTGGGGCCTCGACTACTGGAAGCACCCCGAGCAGCAGGCTGACCTCTCGCTGAAGAAGCGCACCATCGACAAGATCATCACCGACTACTTCGAGCAGATTGTCTATACGCTGAACCAGCCCACCGGTGCCCGCAACTACCAGGCTGTGTTCTGGAATGTGGCCTACTACGACAAGTACTACTTCCAGAGCATCTTCGGCGAGTTCTACTTCCCTGACGGCTCACAGCCCGACTGGGACGGACTGTCGTGGTTGCAGAAACGTTTCATGAAATGGTTCAACCAGGAGCGCACCAAGACCCTGCTGACGTTCCCCGTCGAGACGATGGCCTTGTTGGTCGACGAGAACGGCGAGTGCAAGGACAAGGAGTGGGGCGACTTCACTGCCGAGATGTACAGCGAGGGCCACTCGTTCTTCACCTACATGAGCGACAATGCCGATTCGCTCAGTTCGTGCTGCCGTCTGCGCAACGAGATTACCGACAACGGCTTCAGCTACACGTTAGGTGCCGGTGGTGTCAGCACGGGTTCTAAGTCTGTGCTCACCATCAACCTGAACCGCTGCATCCAGTATGCCGTCAATCACAAGATGGACTATCTTGAGTATTTAGGCGACGTCATCGACCTCTGCCACAAGGTGCAGCTGGCCTACAACGAGAACCTGAAGGAGCTGCAGGCCCACGGCATGCTGCCGTTGTTTGACGCCGGTTACATCAACATCTCCCGTCAGTATCTGACCATCGGCATCAACGGACTGGTTGAGGCAGCCGAGTTTATGGGACTGAAGATCACACCTAATGACGACTACAAGAAGTTCGTGCAAGGCATCCTCGGCCTTATCGAGCAGTACAACAAGCAGTACCGCACAAAGGATGTCATGTTCAACTGCGAGATGATTCCTGCCGAGAATGTCGGTGTGAAACATGCCAAGTGGGACCGCGAGGACGGCTACTTCGTGCCGCGCGACTGCTACAACTCCTATTTCTATGTGGTGGAAGACGACTCGCTGAGCGTCATCGACAAGTTCAAGCTGCACGGCACTCCCTACATCGAGCATCTCACCGGTGGTTCTGCTCTTCACATGAACCTCGACGAGCACCTGTCGAAGCAGCAGTACCTGCAGCTGCTGAAGGTTGCTGCACAGGAGGGTTGCAACTACTTTACGTTCAACATTCCCAACACTGTATGCAACGACTGTGGCTATATCGACAAGCGTTACCTGAAAGAGTGTCCGCACTGCCACTCCAAGAATGTGGACTACATGACTCGCATCATTGGTTACCTGAAGCGCGTCAGCAACTTCTCGCAGGCCCGCCAGGAGGAAGCATCAAGGAGATATTACGCTCATGCCTAACTAATTTGTAATGAGTAATGAGTAATTAGTAATTATGATTAGTAATGAGTGATGAGGAATGAGTAGTGGGTGATGAGGAATGAGAAATGATGATTACATTTCGTCGTGAAAGAGACCCTTGAAAACAACGACATTTGCAGCACACAGACTAATCATAATTACTCATTACTCATTATTCATTACTAATTGGATTATCAGCAGTATGCTCAAGTACGTAAACACCGGTATTGTATTCCAGGAGATACCCGACGAGGTGACGCTGGCCATCAACATCTCGAACTGTCCGTGCCGTTGTCCGGGATGTCACAGCCATTACCTGTGGGAGGACATCGGCTTGCCGTTGAATACCGATGCACTCGACGATTTCGTCTCGCAGTATGGTACCGACATCACCTGCATCGCATTCATGGGCGGTGATGCCGACCCCGTCAGTGTCAACCAGCTGGCCCAGTATATCCACGAGTATCACCCGCAGTTCCATGTCGCATGGTACAGCGGGCGAATCCGTGTTCCCTCCGTCGTCAACAAGCTTGATTTCGACTATATCAAGATTGGCCCGTATATTCGCCACTTGGGTCCTCTCAAGTCCGTCACTACCAACCAGCGTCTGTACCGCCAAAACATCAACGGCGAGTTCGAGGACATCACCTACCGTTTCTGGCGCAAGACCGACATTGCCATTTAGAACTAACTAACAATAAGAGATGAAACAGAACTGGCTATCACTATTCGTACTGATGATGATTCCCTGGCTGACCGTCACAGCCCAGGGAGAAGTGAACATGAAGTTTGGCAAGCCCACCAAGGAGGAGATGCAGATGACGGTATATGCTCCCGAGCCCGATGCCGACGCCGTGGTGCTGTGCAGGCTGACCGACGTCAGCTATACCATCCAAAGCAGCGGCTATTTTGTCGACTATCGCGAGAAAATCCGCATCAAGGTGCTGCGTCCCTCCGGTGTGCGCCATGCCACCGTTACCGTACCTTGTATCATCAATGAGCAGCAGAAGGGCACCGTCTCCGTGGTGAAGCGCCGGCTGACGCTCAACGCTTTCGGTGGTGGCGATATGTTCAACGACGACGAGACGGGTTCTTCGACGAGCACCCTCTCCGACAATTATATCGACGAGAGTGTCGAGGACCTGAAGGCCACAGCCTACAACCTGGTTGACGGCAAGGTGGTGAAGAGCAGGCTCAAGAGCAGCGATGTCGTCAACGAGAAGGTGAGCGACGAGTTGCGCCTGGTGCGCTTCACCGTTCCCGACGTCAGGGAGGGCACCGTCATTGAGTACGAGTACTGTCTGCATAGCGAGCTGTTCTATCAGCTGCACGACTGGTATGCACAGTGCGAGATACCTGTCGCTTTCGCCCGTCTTGACATGGTTATCCCTACGTACCTTATATATAATATAGAGGAGCAGGGCATCCAGCGGCTGACGGGCACCTGTGTCACCAACTCCATGCGCTACAAGCTGGAGAGTGACCCGCTGGCAGCCCCCAAGGTGGTCAACACCAACCACTACACCTACGTAGGCCGCCAACTGAAAGGCCTGCCCAAGGACGACTACGTATGGACAATCAACAACTACTGCGCCGGTATCACTGCCGAACTGAAGACCTTCTGTCTGCCTACTACCATGCACATGCCGTATGTCACGACATGGGAGCAGGTTGACCGCATCCTGCTCGAAGACCCCGACCTGGGTGGTCAGCAGGCCGACCACAGCCCGTTGCGCGACGAGTTGACCGCCGCCAAGGTGGCCGACATCGCCGACGAGCAGCAGCGCGCTGCCGCCGTCTGCCAGGTGGTCTTGGGCAAGATGAAGTGGAACGGCAAGTACAGCCTGTGGCCGCAAAGCACCAAGGAGACCATGAAGGCCGGCGGTGGCTCGAATGCCGACATCAACATGCTGCTCATCCAGTCGCTGCGCGATGCCGGTCTGAAGGCTGCCCCCGTGGTGCTGCGTGAGCGCGACAAGGGCATGCTGCCCTATAATTTCGCTTCCATCCACAAGCTCACCACCTTCGTTGTAGGTATCACGCTGTCGAATGGCAAGACCTGCTGCGTCGATGCCTCGTCGGGTGGTGGCTACCTGAACGTGCTGCCCGAGGTGCTGCTCGTCGACCGTGCCCGTCTGGTGAGCAAGGAGCGCGTCAGTCCATGGGTGAATCTGCAACAGCTGTCACGCTCGCAGATTACCACTGTCGTGGACGGTACGCTGACAGCCGACGGCATGTTCAAGGGCACGCAGACCACACTTCTCAAGGGTAATGCCGCCCTGGCTTACAACCAGCAGAAAGGCCAGACGCAGGCCTTCGTCGCCGAAGTGAAGGATGAGGGTACCTTCGAGCACCAGTGCGAGGTGAGTGGCGGTACCATCAGCATGCTGCCGTTCGTCACGCCGCCCTTGCCTGAGAATCCCTTTACGGCCGAGAAGCGCACGATGCCCGTGGAGTTCCCGTCGCAGAAGACCCATCAGATTGTTGTCAACATCACGCTGCCTGACGGCTACCAGCTGGTCGAACAGCCTGAGCAGGTGTCGGCAACGACCCCCGACAAGGGTGTCAGCGGCCGCATGATGGTCTCCGGTCTCAGTGGTAAGGTACAGGTGAAATACGAGCTTAGCATCAACAAGGTGGCCCATGCCGACAAGAACTACGACGAGCTGCGCGGCATCTTCGACCTGCTGTCGAAGCGCAGCCAGCAGAAACTGACGTTCAGGAAGCAGTAGCCCTCCGTGCGTGCTACAGGCAATAACCCTCCAAACATTTTAGCCAGACATGAAGATACTCATCACAGGAGCCAGCGGATTTATCGGCTCGTTTATCGTGGAAGAGGCCCTGCGCCGGGGCATGGAAACGTGGGCCGCCGTGCGCAGGAGCAGCTCGAAGGAGTTTCTGCGCGACGAGCGCATCCACTTCATCGAGCTGAACCTCTCGTCGGAGGAGCAGCTGAGGAAGCAGCTGAAGGACTGCCAGTTCGACTATGTGGTGCATGCCGCCGGCGTGACGAAGTGTCTGGACAAGCGTGACTTCCGTCGTATCAATACCGAAGGGACGCGTAACCTGGTACGTGCCATCAGGGCGTTGCAGATGCCCATCCGCCGCTTCGTCTTTATCAGCAGCCTGAGTATCATGGGAGCCATACGCGAGCAGCAGCCCTATACCGAGATTCAGGAGGACGACACCCCTCAGCCCAACACGGCCTACGGGCGTAGCAAGCTCGAGGCCGAGCAGGTGCTGGCAACGCTCACTCCCTTGCCATCTTCTCCCGCCTTCCCCTACGTCATCCTGCGGCCGACGGGGGTCTACGGTCCGCGTGAGCGCGACTACTACATGATGGCCAAGAGCATCAAGGCTCACACCGACTTCGCCGTAGGCTTTAAAAAGCAGGACATCACCTTCGTCTACGTGACCGATGTCGTACAGGCCGTTTTCCTCGCCTTGGAGAAGGGGCAGACAGGCCGCCGCTATTTTCTCAGCGATGGCGAAGTGTACCAGTCGTCTACGTTCAGCGACCTCATCCGCAGCGAGTTGGACAACCCCTGGTGGATACGCATCACGGCACCGCTGTGGCTGCTGCGCATCATCACCTGCTGTGGCGAGTACATCGGCCGGCTGACGGGTAGGGTGACGGCGCTGAACAACGACAAGTACCACATCATGAAGCAGCGCAACTGGCGGTGCGACATCCGGCCGGCACAGGAGGAGCTGGGCTACCAGCCGCAGGTCAAGCTGGCTGAGGGTGTGCGGCGCAGCATCCAGTGGTACAAGGAGCAGGGGTGGCTGTAGGATGCTGCGTGTTGAGATGTGCAAGAAAACAACAGGAATTTGAATTGAACGTATAGCATTGAGCAAGACAACGAAGAAACATAACGGCAGGGCCTTCAAGGTCGCCGACCTCTTCATCCGCGAGAAGGATGCCACGAAGGGGCTGCTCACCGTCGAGTGGGTGGCCATGGGTTACCTGTTGCTCACCGTGGTCATGATGGCTTTCCTGTGGGACAAGTTGCCCAACACTGGCGAGATGATACGTGGCCGCCTGCAGTTCCTCGTCGTGACGCTGGCCGTATGGGGCGTCTACATACTGTGGCCTTGTCGGCTGACCATGTTCGGGCGCATCCTGGTCCAGATGCTGTTCCTCGGCTGGTGGTACCCCGACACCTACGAGCTGAACCGTGCGCTGCCCAACCTCGACCATGTCTTCGCCTCCTGCGAACAGTGGCTGTTTGGCTGTCAGCCGGCCCTCGTCTTCTCGCAGCGGGTGCCCTACGGGTGGTTCTCCGAACTGATGTGTCTCGGCTACGTCAGCTACTTCCCGCTGATGCTCCTTGTCTACCTCTACTACTTCTTCCGCCGCTACGATGAGTTCCAGCAGACGGCTTTCGTCATCCTGACCACGTTCTTTGCCTACTATGTCGTCTTCGTGTTGCTGCCCGTTACCGGTCCGCAGTTCTACTACCTCGCTGCCGGTACCGAGCAGATAGCCGACGGAGTGTTCCCGTCGTTGGGCGATTGGTTCCTCACCCATTCCGAGCGCATGGCCGCACCTGGGTGGGCCGACGGTTTCTGGTACCACATGCTCGACCTGACCCACGATGCCGGCGAGCGTCCCACGGCCGCTTTCCCCAGCAGCCATGTCGGTGTGACGACCGTCGTGCTGCTCTTGGCGCTGCGCACCCGCTGCCGCCCGCTTTACCTCACCGTCTTGGTCTTCTATCTGCTGATGTGCCTGTCCACGGTATATATCCTGGCCCACTATGCCATCGACGCCATGGCCGGCCTCGTCACCGGTGTCGTGCTCTACTACTGTCTGCTGTTCGTTTACGGCCGTTTCATCGGCAAGTAGCGGCGGTTATAGCGTCGCTTGCCCGTAAAGGCTATTCTTTTCTTCTACTTTATTGGGAAGAAAGGAATATTTTACTGTTCTTTGCAGCTGACTACCAGTACGCAATGCAGATAATCAATTGTTGATAATATAAAACGAAAAACCCTTCACCAACGCTGTAATATGTTGCACGACAATGGTTTGCGGTGAAGGGTATCGGTGGGACAACGTGAAGGGTGTCGGTGTGGCAATGTGAAGAGTTGACGGGATAACGCCCTTCGCAAGTTCTTCCAATCATTTTCAGCTCTGTGAGTGGCCTTCTCAGCTCAGTGAGTGGCCCTCTCACGATCGTGAGTGGCCTACTTATTGCAATTAGTAGGCCACTAACTGAAATTACCCATAGAGTAAATCCGGAAATGCAATGAGTAAATGCAAAGACCAGCGATGGTGCACTCACCTCTTCCATCATCCATCATCCATCTTCCATCATCCATCACACATCATCCATCACACATCACACATCCAACCCTTCACCTTATCTTGTTGTATCATAGTGTGTTACCCGTCTGGTGAAGGGTTTTGTTGCATGACAATCTCTCCTTTATTATAACAGATTTGTGCCTTTTGGCTGCTCCTTTCTGCTACTGCAGCTTAGTATATTTCCTGATTTTCTCCAGCATCTCATTGCACCACGCCACAGAGCCTGGTTTCTGATAGCGGTCGTTGCCTGTGGCCGACGGTGAAAAGACGGTCCCGATTGCAGGGGTGAGGCTGACGATGCCACGCTCAGAGAGTGAGAAGACGGCATCGCCCTCTACGGCATTGATGACGGTCAGCGGATCCCACATCTTTTGCCCTGTGTTGCAGTCGTATTTCATATAGACCTGCTTGATGGGGTGAATGTCCGTCCAGTTGATGTCGCTGATTACTGTTTCAGGCTTGTATTCGATCTCGTTGCCCACTTCCATCGGTGAGTATACGACATCGACATCGCGAGGCCACAGTTCATAGAACAACTGGGCTCGTGTGGGATCCTGAAGGAAATTATATTCGGGTTCATCAGAGGATGTGAATATACCAGCCATCAGGTAAAGGCATTTCACCTTGCTACGCACCAGTTCTACACCCGAGAGCGGTGAGATGTCGTCGGGCTCTGAGGCCAGCAGTTGGGCCAGCAAATACTGTTAACATTCTATAATAAGCCGGCTGGCCGTTAAACTATTGCATGGTTTTCCGTCTAACGTGATGTTATGCATAACCATAAAATACTTATTTTATTCTTTTTGCTGTTAGTCAGCGTCGGCCTGCAAGCGCAGGACAACGACCGGCGGCTGACCGTCAGCGGACAGTTCCTGGTGAGACTGCCCTACAACTTCGAGGTCAGTATGAACCTCCACGAGCGCTGGGTTAATGCATCGGGGCGTAGCGACACACAGTACAATAGCGTCAACTCGTATGCCATGCTCCACGTACGCTACCGTCTGAACATCTTCGGAGGAAAAGCCGACACTGAGGGCCGCTACGACAAGAAGTGGGGCGGCCGCGACCAGCAGTGGAGAAGATAAACGACAACATCATGTAACATCAACAGATACGACAATGAAAGACTTTAATTACTATGCGCCGACGGAAGTAGTGTTCGGCGAACATTCAGAAGAGCAGGTGGCTCGACTGGTGAAGAAATACGGTGGCACGAAGGTGTTGGTACATTACGGCGGACAGAGTGCCGTGCGCTCAGGACTGCTCGACAAGGTGTGCAACCTGCTCAACGAGGGCGGCGTGGGCTATGTCACGCTGGGTGGCGTAGTGCCAAACCCGCGGCTGTCGCTGGCCCGGCAGGGTATTGAGCTGTGCCGCCGCGAGGGGGTAGACTTCATACTCGCTGTAGGTGGCGGTAGCGTCATCGACTCGGCAAAGTGCATCGCCTACGGCGTCTGCATGGAGGGCGACGTATGGGACCTCTACCTCGGCAAGGCCGAAGCTCCGACGACGATGCTGCCCGTGGCTTCGGTGCTCACTATCCCCGCTGCTGGCAGTGAGATGAGCGAGGCCAGTGTCATCACCAACGAGGATGGTGATGTGAAGTTAGGCTACGGCAACAATATGTCGCGCCCGAAGTTTGCCATCATGAACCCACGCCGTACCATGACGCTGCCGCCATACCAGACAGCGGCTGGCGTGACGGACATGATGATGCACACCATGGAGCGTTACTTTACAAAGGATGATGATATGGATCTGACCACTGAGGTGGCCGAGGCCGTGCTGCGTAGCATGATGACTGCCGTCTTTGAGGTGCTGCGCCGTCCCGACGACTACCGCTATCGTGCACAGATCATGTGGGGTGGCAGCATAGCACACAACGGACTGACTGGCTGTGGCGTCAGCGACGACTGGGCCACCCACCAGCTGGAGCACGAGCTGAGCGGAATGTTCGACGTGACGCATGGTGCAGGACTGGCAGCCGTCTGGCCCAGCTGGGCACGCTACGTGATGCACGAGAATCTCTCGCGCTTCGTTCGCTTCGCCGTCAATGTGATGGATGTACCTAACGACTTCACCGACCCCGAGGCTACAGCTCTTCGCGGCATCGAGGCCATGGAGCGCTTCTACCATGCCATCGGTATGCCTGTCAACATCCGCGAGCTGATTGGCCGAGACATCACCGACGACGAAATCCGCGAGATGGCTCGTAAGTGCAGCCGCAACCATACTGCCACCTGCGGATGCCTGAAGGTGCTCACGGCCGACGACATGGAAGCCATCTACCGCATGGCAAGGGGATAGGACACTATGCACCGTAAGGCGCTTTGCTTGGAAGCATACAAAACAAACTGTCGTGAGTGGATTGCTCACGACAGTTTGTTATATGTAGAATGCAGGCAGCAACAACTACTCCACGGTAATGTGGACATTACGCTGCTTGATGTTCTGGCAGTTGTTGAAGACGGCATCGCTCTTGGCCTTGATCTGGATGTTCTGCAGACGGATGCCGTTGATGGGCATCTCAGGCAGTCCGTTGAACTCCATGGCACGGCCGGCACCGTTGCAGACGATGTTTTGGATGTCGATGTTGCGGAAGATGGGAGTCTCTTCGGTGACTGGCTGCTTGGTGACGTTGTCAGGGTTGTCGCCGTCAGCCAGCATCTCGGCCACCGACTTGCCGCCGTAGTACATATTGAATGTGATGGCATCGGTCTTGATGTCGGTCATCGAGACTTTGTTGACGAAGATGTTCTCGACGATGCCGCCACGGCCACGCGTCGACTTGAAGCGAAGACCCACGTCGGTGCCTAAGAACTGGCAGTTCTCAACCAGGATGTTACGCACACCACCGCTCATCTCGGAGCCTACGACGAAGCCACCATGTCCGGCGAAGACGGTACAGCCGTCAACGACGACATTCTCGCAGGGGCGACCGCGACGGCGTCCGTCGGCATCCTTGCCACTCTTGATGCAGATGCCGTCGTCGCCTGCATCAAACTTCGAGTTGACTATCAGCGCGTTCTTGCAAGACTCCAGGTCCAGTGCGTCGCCGTTCTGGGCATAGGCGGGGTTGCGGGCCAGCACGTCGTCGATGATGATGTTCTCGCACATCAGCGGGTGGAGATTCCATGCCGGCGAGTTCTGGAAGATGACACCCTGCAGCAGCACGTTCTTGCAGTTGACGAGGCTGACCATCACGGGGCGAAGGAAACGGCGGATGGCGTTCCACTCGGCATCGGTCGTCGCCTTGGGCACGTTCATGTTGGCATTCTTCTCAGCGTCGGCATAGGCCTGGTTGGGTACCCAGTAGCCCTTCTTCGACTCCACACCACCGGGGCGGTCCAGCACTTCCTTCCACTGGCTGTCGGTCATCTTCGACTTCTTCACCGGGCGCCAGAACTGACCGTTGCCGTCGATGACGCCACGGCCGGTGATGGCGATGTTATCGCAGCCGACAGCCGACAGCGGTGACTGACAGCGCCGCGTGTCGAGGCCTTCGAAGGAGGTTCTGATGACGGGGTACAGCGACTCGTCGCCAGAGAACTGAATGACGGCACCCACCTCCAGGTGCAGCTCGATGTTCGAGTGGAGCACGATGGGGCCTGTGAACCACACACCGGCAGGTACCACAAGGCGGCCGCCGCCTTTCTTGGTCAAGGCGGCAATAGCCTTCTCGAAAGCCTTCGTGTTCAGTGTCACACCGTCGGGAACGGCACCGAACTTCTTCAGGTTCACCGTGTAGTTGGGAATAACGGGAGCAGCAACCTCAGCCATCTGGAAGGGCAGATTGTCGGTGTACTTCTTGTACGGGTTCTGTGCCTGTACCGTTACAGCGACGGCCAGCAGCAGCATGCAGATCATTTTCTTCATAAGCAGTTTGTTTTTGTTTTTTTTATTCTTATTTCTTATCTCTTACATCTCTTACCTCTTACCTCTTACCTCTTACCTCTCCAAGCGGTATCATGACGAAGTCGCGCTGGTGCATCATCGGATGGGGTATCTTCAGACCTGGTTCGTCTACCGTGAGGTCGTCGTAGAGCAGGATGTCAATGTCTATCGGACGGTCTTTGTAGCTTGATACTTCATGCCCGGTAATGGTTGAATGGCTGCGCACGGTGGCGTGGCGCTGGTTTTTGCCCATGTCGCGCTCTATCTGCTGAGTAGTCGCTAAAAGCTGGCGAGGAGACAGGGAGGTCTTACAGAAGATGACGGCGTTCAGGAACTTGTTGGCAGTCTCGAAGCCCCATGGCTCCGTCTCGATGACTGACGACTGGCGCACCACGCGGCCTACCCGCTCGCCGACGAGACGGATGGCCTGTCGGATGTGCTCCTCCCTGTTGCCCAGGTTTGTGCCCAGTCCCAGATACACGTCGTGTGTCCCGTCGCTCATATCCTTGCTAATCGTCCAGTATCAGCATGCAGTCGCCATAGCATCCGAACTTGTAGCCGTTGTCGATAGCCTGCTGGTAAGCACCCATCACGAGGTCGTAGCCACCGAAGGCTGCCGTAGCCATGAGCATCGTCGACTCGGGATGGTAGAAGTTAGCCACGAGGGCATCAGCCAGCCCGAAATCGTAGGGAGGGAAGATAAACTTGTTGGTCCAGCCGGTATACTCCTTCAGCATGCCGTCGGTGCTGACGGCAGACTCGGCAGCTCGTAGCGAGCTGACACCGATGGTGCACACGCGGTGGCCTTCAGCCTTAGCGCGGTTGACGATGTCGCAAGCCTCGGGAGTGACGGTCATCTGCTCGGAACCCATCTTGTGCTTTGTCAGGTCCTCCACCTCGATGGGGTCGAAGCAACCCAGGCCGAGGTGCAAGGTGACGTAGGCAAAGTTGATGCCGAGTATCTCAAGACGCTTCATCAGCTCGCGGCTGAAGTGCAGTCCAGAGGCAGGCACCGTGACGGCTCCCTCGTGGCGGGCATAGATGGTCTGGAAGTTCTCGTTGTCGTCGGGGGTAGACTCGCGGCGGTTCACGATGTAGCGGGGCAGCGGGGCAGAACCCAGTCCGAAAAGCTCGCGCTTGAACTCGTCGTGGGGACAATCATAGAGGAAACGCAGCGTACGGCCGCGGCTCGTCGTGTTGTCGATGACCTCGGCAACCATCGGACCGTCGTCCTCGAAGAACAGCTTGTTGCCGATGCGTATCTTGCGGGCCGGCTCCACCAGCACATCCCACAGGCGCAGCTCTTCGTTCAGCTCGCGCAGCAGGAATACCTCTATCTGGGCATCGGTCTTCTCCTTCGTACCAAAGAGCCTGGCAGGAAACACCTTCGTGTCGTTGAGCACCATGACATCGCCCTCGTCGAAGTAGTTGATGATGTCGCGGAAGGTGATGAAGCGGTCGGTGTCCTTCCCGTCATCATCCTTGGCGTACATGTCGATGGTCTGGCTCTTGCGGTGAATCACCATCATGCGGGCCTCGTCGCGGCGATAAACCTTCTCGACGGTGCCGTCCTCGTTCTCAAATACCTTGTGCGGTGGCTCCAGGGCCACCGACTCGTCAGGTAACCTGAATTTGAATTGTGACAGTTTCATTTGTTATTTCGATGTTTCGTTGTTTCGGTGTGGTATTGTTTTGGTTTCTCGTTGTCTCGTTATCACGATATTACGTTGTCACGAAAGAATTATCTCTCAATCTCCTGCTGTTCCAGCCAGGCGGGGAAGTCGTCGATGGTGATGCAGTCCTCGATATGCACGTTGCCGAGGCGTGTGCGACAGAGAGCCGTCAGATAGGCACCGCTGTTCAGCGCACGTCCAATGTCACGGGCCAGTGAGCGGATGTAGGTGCCCTTGCCGCAGCTGACGCGGATGCTCAGCTGCATCGTAGCGGGGTCGAAGGCGGTCAGCGCTATCTCGTCGATGTGTATCGTCTTGGCCTGTAGCTTCACATCGATGCCCTTACGCTTCAGGTCGTAGGCACGGTCGCCGGCAATCTTGCACGCAGAATACTGTGGAGGCACCTGCTGGATGTCGCCGACGAAGTCTTTCAGCACGTCGAGTATCAGTTCGCGGGTGATGTGTTCAGTAGGGTATGTCTGGTCCACCTCGTGCTCCATGTCGTAGCTGGGCGTCGTGGCACCGAGCTGTAGCGTGGCGGTATATTCCTTGGAGTCAAGCTGCAGGCGCTCTATCTCCTTGGTCTTTTTGCCGGTACACAGTATCAGTACACCAGTAGCCAGAGGGTCGAGCGTACCGGCATGGCCTATCTTCACACGGCGTACGCCGATTTTCCGCGACACCCTTGTGCGGACAAAGGCCAGCGCACCGAACGACGTCATGCCGTAGGGCTTGTTGATGTATATGTACTCGCCTTCTGTGAAATTCATTTAGTCTACCATAGCAAGTGAGTGGCCTGTCAGCAACAGCAGGATGATGATGCTGCCGACGATGATGCGATAGATGCCAAAAGCCTTGAAGCCGTACTTGGTCAGGAAGGATACAAACCACTTCATGGCCAGCAGGGCTACAATGAAGGCCACGGCACATCCCAGCAGCAGCATGGTGATGTTGTGGGTGGTGGCCCATGCCGTGTCTTCCTTCAGCAAGTCCAGCAGGTCGAGTAGGGTGGCACCGGCCATGGTGGGCACGGCCAGGAAGAACGAGAACTCGGCAGCACGCTGGCGTGTCAGTCCTTGTGTCATGCCGCCTACGATGGTTGCCATAGAGCGCGACACGCCCGGTATGACCGAGATGCACTGATAGAGTCCGATGTTGAAGGCACGCCGCTCGTTCAACTTGTTGGCGTCAGTGCCTTTATTGAACAGCTTGTCGCAGTAGAGCATGAAGATACCACCGACGACAAGCATGATGGCTACGACCTCCACACTGTCGAGCAGCCAGTCGAGCAGTCCCGACTTCTTGGCCAGCAGTCCGATGACCACGGCAGGCAACACGCCAATGATGAGCAACCAGTAGAAATAAAAACGGTGCTTCAGTCGGCCGAACAGTGAACTGCCTTCGGGAGCCGGCGTGTTGTCAAAGTGGAAGAAGCGCTTCCAGTAGAGGCATACCACCGACAGGATGGCACCGAACTGGATGATAAATGTGAAGGCATGAACGAACGGGTCGCCCTGCTGTATGCCTAACAGGTTCTGTGTAATAATCATGTGGCCGGTGGACGATACGGGCAGAAACTCCGTCAGTCCCTCGACAATGGCGATGATAACCGTCTCTAACCATGTCATGCCTGTTCCTCCTTTTCGTTACTTTTCGGACGACGCACGACGGCATATATCATTGACACGAAGCCTGCCAGACAAACCAGCGGAGCCACCTTGATGCGACGGGCACTGAAGATGTCGGGGTTGTAGGCCGTATCCGTAGAACCAGAACCGCTCATTAGCAGGAAACCGATGATGACAACTACCATGCCGACAGCCAGCAGGATGTAGTTCAAACGGTCGAATGCAAAATCTTTCTTTTCCATATCTCTTTTCTCTCTTTTCTGTAAGGTTGCAGATTGTTTCTTTTTACTATTCCTTTTGCCTTATATTTTATACAGTTCTCCAGCTGTCATGCGCAGGAACTTGTTGACAGCCAACCATGCACAAAGCAGCGTGATGACGATGCCGAACACGACGATGCTGGCTGCAGTCAGCACCAGCACCTCCCATGTGATGATGTCGAGTATGGCTGGTTCGGTCAGATAAAGACCGTAGATGCATGCAGCCAGTACGCCACAGGCCAGCACGGCAGCTATCAGACCTACCGTGACGGCCTGACGAAGGAACGGACGGCGGATGAATCCCCACGATGCTCCTACTAACTTCATGGTGTGGATAACGAAACGGCGGGCATAGACGCTCAGCCGTACCGTGTTGCTGATCAGTGAGAACGATACGAATGTCAGCAACACTGCCAAGCCAAGGAGCAACAGACTGATGCGGCTCAGGTTCGTGTTTACCTTGTCCATCAGGTCCTCTTGATAGGCCAAGTCGCTCACTCGCTTGTCTTTTCTTATCTCGCTGGCTATCACCTTGAGCGAATCGCTGTTGACGTAGTCCGCTTTCAGCTGCACCTCCAGGGTGGCAGGGAAGGGGTTGAAACCAAGGAATTCAGAAGGGTCGCTGCCCAGCTCCTTGCTTTGCTCGCGCTGGGCCTGCTCTTTGCTGATGTAGTCGATGTTACGACTGTAAGGGCGGTGGTATAGGTCACGGCAGAAACGGTGGGCGTCGTTGACTGTTACCGTGTCTTTCAGCATGATTGTCACAGTCAGGTTCTCCTTCATGTGGGCTGACAGGTTACGAGCCGACAGCACGAAGAATACCACCATACCCAACAATATCAGCACCATCATGGTGCTAATACATAGCGTAACAACCTGCATGCCACCTCGACTGCGGGGTTTGTTTTTCTTTTTACTCATTGTTGTGTACACCTAACCGACAGAGAGTTCAATCTGCCAGTTTTTTACCAATTTCGTGCAAAGGTACGAAATAAATAAGAAATAAGGCATAAAAATACAAAAATATTTTGGTTTCTTACTTTTTCTTCTTACTTTTGCTCCTCGTTATGAGTACAGTAATCTATCCTTCGCCCATTTTCGGCCCGGTTCATAGCCGCCGTCTGGGCATCTCGTTAGGTATTAACCTGCAGCCAGGAGACGGCAAGGTATGTACGTTTGACTGCATCTATTGTGAGTGTGGCTTCAACGGCGACCGCTTGCCCTGGGAGCAGCGCCCCTCGCGGAAGGAGGTTGCCAGCCGCCTGGAGCAGCAACTGCAGCAGATGACTGTCGAGGGGCAGCTGCCTGACGTGCTGACCTTTGCAGGTAATGGCGAACCGACGACTCATCCTCACTTTGCCGAGATTATCGGCGACACCATCCGTCTGCGCGACCAGTATTGTCCGAAGGCGAAAGTCTGTGTGCTGAGCAATTCTACGATGATACACCGTCAGTCAGTACGCGATGCGCTCATGCTGGTTGACGACAACATCCTGAAACTGGATACTGTCGACGAGGAGTATATCCGTACCGTCGACCGTCCTGCGGGCCACTACCATGTCAGCAACATCATTGAGGACATGAAGGCCTTCAACGGGCATGTCATCATCCAGACTATGTTTATGCGGGGCACGGTGCAACAGACGACTGAGTCGGGCGAATGCAGGGAGGTGAGCGTCGACAATACCGGCGAACAGTATGTCGGCCCGTGGCTGGAGGCTGTCAAGGACATCAAGCCGCAGCAGGTCATGGTGTATACCATCGATCGGGAGACACCGGCCAAGGGGCTGGAAAAAGCCAGTCACGAACAGCTTGATGCCATTCGCGACCGGGTGATTGCTGCCGGCATTCCCTGCACGGCCAGTTATTAGTCTCAGCTAATGATGCGCCTGACACCGATGGTGTTGAGTGCAGTACGCTTAGTTTTCCTTCACGAGCAGGTCTTTGGTCACCGTGTGCTGGCGCCCATCCTTGAAGAACAGCGTCACCTTGTGAATCTTCAGGTCGGTAGCTGTGGAGGGTACCGTCTTCTGCTCCTCGTTCCACGACCATTTCTGAGTGTGGAAAGGTTCCAGCGGTGTCGTGCTGCGCAGGTGGTTGACCTTGAGCACCTTGCCGGTGGCGTCTAACAGTTTGTAGGATACGTCGACAGACTTGATGGGCCGTGCCGTTGTGTTGGTATAGGCAAAGTCGAGCACCACGTGTCCGTCCTGGATGTCGTAGCCCCAGCTCTCCACATAGCCGTAAGGTATCTGTTCGCTCAGCGTCTTGAGGTATTCAGCGAAGGCGCGTTCGTTCTCGGCTATCGCGTATTCATAACATAGGTATTTGGGCGACGACAAGCTGTCGGCAAACACACGGGTGTGGTACTGGTATTCTTCGACATTGTTCAGCTGGCGGTTGTACATGCTGACGTGGATGACGGGATAGACATCCTTGTTGATGCCTATTGCTTCCTCCTGATAGTAAATGCTATCACGGACGATACCCAGACAGTACACGGTCTCGTCAATGGCATGGTGGCCGCAGATGGTACATACCAGCGGAGTGTTGCGCGTAGGCAGCTGGTGCCAGTCTGTCTCTCGACGGTATTGCAGCAGCTGGTTGTGTTCCAGTACACGCTGGATAGAGTCGTGGCGCACCCTGGCAATGGAGTCGTCACGCACCTTCTTGGCAGCGTCGTCAATAGCTTTCTGACGCTCGTCGTTCAAGGCCTGATAGCGCTTGGCCAGTATTTCGGAGTTTTGTCTGATCATGTCTTCCAACACCTGACCCTCTACGATGGGAGCCAGCTTGCTACTCTTGTAGATTTTGGCAAACTCCTTGGTAAGCACAATCTGATAATTGGCATCGTCGGTTCGTACGTACGCACAACCGGTCTTCTTCTCAAAAGCATAGACATTGCCGCCTTCGTCTATCTTGTCTACCAGCACGTCTTCGACAGAATGCCAGAAACCCTTGCTGTCCTTGCTGTATGAAACAAGGGCTTTGCGCACCAGCGAGTTCTGACCGTCGAATTGTGCCAAAGCGACAAGACACGGTACGGCCAGCAGCACAGTAAGTAATAATCTTTTTATCATTTGAACTTACCTTTTAGAAGTTGACACCGGCGTTGATGAAGAAGTTGCGAGTGTGAACGGCATCGAAGTCGCCCTTGTTGATATTGGCCAGACCGAAGTCAAAGCCCAACTCGGCATATACCATTTTATATTCGGCACCACAACCCAGGCGCAGGCCGCTGTCAAAGCGGTTGAAATTGTTGAAACTTTTCTCTGAAATGCGCTCGCCGTAGTATTTTGTCTTACCGCCAATGCCCAGAGAGAGGTAGCCGCCTAAGAACGGCTGGACAGTAAATTCGTCGGCCAATTCAAATGCATATTTCACCACGACAGGCAGCTGCAGGTAGCACAGGCGGGTGGTCACCTTTTGACTCCGCTCTAAGTTGGGGTTCAATGGGTCGGCATACAGCACATGTGTCTTTCCACCCTTCTCCGAGTAGTACAGGCCCGTCTCCAACCATAGCGGCATGTTGTTAGCCAGCTGGAAACCAAAGATGCCGCCGATGGCCAGCCCTGTGCGTGAGTCCATGTCGAAGTCGACGGTCTCGCTGCTCAGTGATGCTATGTTCAAACCTAATCGGATGCCGTAGTAGTGCTCCATATTGAAGTGGCTGAATTTGCTGTGCGTCTTGTTCTGTGCGAAGACTGGTACGGTCAGTACAACCGACAATATCAGTGTGATTAGTTTTTTCATATTGCTTGAATGTTACAATGTTGTTGTTTTCGGCGGCAAAGGTAAGTATTTTTAATGAAATAAAAAAAGGAAAAGTAAAGAAAAACAAGTGTGAGTTGTTTTTTTTAGTCATTTAGCATCTGTTGAACCTGATTGGTCAAATCCACAAACTCAGCTATCGTCAGCTGTTCGGGACGACGCGTCATGACGGGCAGCTGGTAGAAACTGTCGGTGGCAGGATGCTGGCTGTCGAATATCTGGCGCAGCGAGACGCGCAGCATCTTGCGTCGCTGGTTGAACACCGTCTTGACGACACGCCGGAACAGCTGTTCGTCGCAGTCTAAGTGCTGTACGCTGTTGCGTGTCATGCGGATGACGGCACTCTGCACCTTGGGCGGCGGATTGAATACCGACGGCTCGACGGTGAACAGGTATTCCACGTCGTACCATGCCTGGATGAGTACCGACAGGATGCCGTACTGCTTGTTGCCTGGCTTGGCAGCCATACGAATGGCCACCTCGTGCTGTATCATGCCCGTACAGCAGGGGATGAGGTCGCGGTTGTCGAGCATCTTGAAGAAAATTTGCGACGAGATGTCGTAGGGGTAGTTGCCGGTCAGCACAAAGGGCTGTCCGCCGAACACCGTCGTCAGGTCCATCCGTAGGAAGTCACCTTCAATAATCACGTCGCTGCCGCTGTTGCGTGGCGTCGCTGTCGGCACAGATTCATCCGGCGTCTGCTCTTGCCCAACTGGTCTTTCTGCAAACAGCGTCTTCTTCAGGTAGGCCACGCTCTCGCGGTCTATCTCCACCACCTTCAGCGGGCGTGGCTTGCCGACTAAGAACTGTGTCATGACACCCATGCCAGGCCCTACCTCCAATACGGGCAGGTCCGGGCATGCGTCCACCGTGTCGGCTATGCGGCGTGCTATCGTCAGGTCGGTCAGGAAGTGCTGGCCGAGATTCTTTTTAGGTCGTACTTGTTTCATTCTTCAGTCATCTTTTAGTTCAAATCTTCTGGCTTCCGTTGCGGCTGCAATATTAATGACCTCTTGAATATCCAAAGCATTTATCTTGCCGTCACCGTTGATGTCATACTTGCTTTCTGCTGATTCGACTACGGCAGCATTGATGATTTCCTGAACATCCAGTGCATTGACGATGCCGTTGCAGTTGACATCACCTTTTTGCAATATCATGGCTGCACAATTTTCTGTGACGTCTGCAGGTCCATAAGTATTATTAGTCGAATCATAGCTCCATACACCGCGAGGTGTCGACCCATCATAAGTTTGGCTTCCTACAATAAGTACGACATCAGGAGTATAGAAATTATTCGAACATATACTTGATCCGATAGACCAACCTATAACACCTGCTCCAAAACTGCTTGACCCCGAACCTATAGTACTATTTATGGTGCAACCAGAAACCATATTGTCACATATAATTGTAGACGGATATGTATTACTTCCGAAAATGCCGCCAACGTCATACGGACCTGTGACATCACCCTGATTCTGACAATTCTTGACGGAGCTATTTTGTCCTGTTATCAGTCCGACAATACCTCCAATCCAAAAGCCGTCAGAGACAACGTTACCATAATTTTCGCAATTCAGTATATTACCTGCATCAAGGTCACCGGCAATACCACCTGTCATTCCATTCTCCGATTCGCAAGTAATTGCACCATAGTTCTTGCAATTACTGATAGTACCCATGTTATCTCCGCATATACCTGCGACATGATACTTTGTGCATGAAACAGCGGCGAAATTGACACAATTGTCAATAGTTCCCTTATTTGATCCGGCAATACCTGCAACATTACTCGTGTAACCATTAATCTTGCAGCTCTCATCAATGGTGACGTTAGCTACTAAGCCATTCTTACCGATATAGCCAAACAGAGCCTTGTCTGTCGACAAGTTCATGATGCTGACCCCGTTACCGTCAAAATTGCCAGAGAAACCAATGACCACTTCATTACCATTTGTATCGTATTCACCTCTTCCTATGGCCGTATAAGTAATGCCGCTGAAATCTATTTCAGCCTTGCCTACCTTAAAGTATGTGCCACTGTACGAATTTCCGTTATTGACATCTCTTGCCAACACCTTGAAATCTCCTATAGTATTAATGATGTATGGTGAATCGGCTGTCCCATCTCCTCCGCTAAACATTTCTGGGTCTGAGATCTGCTTGATACACAGGAAATCCTTCCAAACGTCAGCTTTCAAATAGAGATCAACACATCCTTCTGGTACGTATAAATACATGTTTTCAACATTCGTAAATGTTGACGAACTGATTATAACTGGCTCAGCCATTCCTACCTTTACCTTCTCCATGTTCGAGCAACCGCTAAAACACCATTCGCCGATAGAGGTGATGCTTTGCGGAAGACTAATCTCTACGAGATTCGAAATGTTACTAAAAGCTCCTGGGGAAACGGATATAGTACCCTCGTCAATGGTAATAGCACTTCGTTCGGGCATTTCTCCCTTATATTTATAGGCTATTTTCCCAACATAGACGATGCCGTCTTCTTTGTCATTATACCACTGGGTATAATCAAAAGCCTGACTTCCAATATAATTGATAGTACTTGGGAAATCAATAGAAGCCAGATTTGTGCAGATAGAGAAAGCTGCCGCTCCTATTGAATGTACATTCTCTGGGATAACTATAGACGTAAGACTGGTACATCCGCTAAACGAAGAATCTTCTATCTTGTCAATGGCTGAGGGAATAGTAAAAGATGTCAACGCTGTGCAGTTGGCAAATGCTGAACTGCCTATATAAGTAACGGTTTGTGGCAATGAGATAGTTGTAATACTGCTACATCCGGAAAATGTTCCCCATCCTATGGATTCGATACTATTGGGGATGTCGACAGTTACCAAGTTCGAACAGCCTTCAAACATTGAACTACCTGTCTTTGTGAATCCATCTTTCAAAATAACAGTCCGTAGTTGTGAACAATTCTTGAAAACTTCGCTATAAATAGTTCTAACGCTACCGGCGATTTCTACGCTTTCCAAACCGGTACACTTCTTGAAAGCCTCATCGTATATTTCTGTTACACCATCAGGAATAATTGCGGAAGTCAGTTTGTAGCATTGCTCAAAAGCCTCGGTTCCAATTGCATCTATTGATGAGGGTATTACTACGGAAGTGATATTAGTCCTTCTAAACGATCTATAACCGATACTTATAACTCTATAGCCATAAACAACAGACGGAATGGTCACATTACCTTCATAACTTGTAGAAATAGCTGCCGAGGAGCCATTACCAACCATACAAGTTCTTTCCGTGTTGCTTATGACTTTAAATGTCATGTCAATATCTTCTAAAGTCTTTGCTGAAAATGTATCTCCGTCCTGGAGCTGTGAAGGCATTTCAATGATCTCCATAAACTCCTTCCAGTAGTCGGCAGCCTCGTAGGCTGCCTTGCAGCCTGCGGGAACATAGAGCGTAGCGTTAGCACGATTGGAGAAAGTGAAAGAAGTGATTGCTATTGGCTCTGTTGCCTCGACAGTTACAGCACTTAGGTTGCTACAACCCCAGAAAGCAGAACTGCCAATAAAGATCACACTACTTGGTATGACCACCGATTCTAAACTCTCCAATTCATAAAAAGCATAAATGCCTACAGTGGTGATATCGTCTGGAATCACCAAATGCCTGATGGCAGAGATGTTACCATCTGAAGTCTGCAGTAATAAGCTCTTAGCAAAAGATAACGGATTAGAACGAGTATAAGAAAATGAGGATTTGCACCAGGCACTGACGTCAGTGATGACTACTTGCTTCAATGCGTTACAATCTCGAAATGCATCTTCTCCGCTGAAATAGCATTTCGTTCCATCAAAAGTAATAGAAGTCAATCCTATACAATCTCGAAATACGTTTTTGCCAAATACCACAGAGTTCCGCCCTATCTTGACACTTTCCAATGAAGTACAATTGCGGACTGCACTGTTCCCGATGGAGGTCACATTGTCAGGAAATACCAAGTTTTTGAAACCAGAGTTATATAATGCATATCTATCAATGGTCGTCAGACTCGAAGGGAATTCTATAGTAGCCAGGTTAGTACAGCCAGATAATGCATATTGGTCGATAGCAGTCACACCAGTAAAGTACTTGAACTCGCTGAAGCTTGAAATCTCTGTATTGTTTTGGAATACGGTCCCTATACTTGTAACGGCTGCCGCTTCCTCTTCGCTGAGTTCACCATCACTGTTGCTGTCCCAGTTTGCTACACATATTGCTTTCACGTTGTCGTCTGCAAAGGTGACATTCTGTGCAAAAACATTTGTTGTAATCATGCTGATGATTACTGCATACAGGAACGTTAATCTTACTTGTTTCATATCAATTGTTTTTTATATCTCTAAATTCTATGTCAGAGTTTCCACTTTCCTTGGTGTATTATAGGACAAAAACATCAATGACATGGCAAAGGTAAGCATTAAATCTGAAACAATCACTCTTTTCGGAAGTTTTTTTTGTATTTGCGTGGTTGAAATGTCTTCAGTAAATTTTGTTTCTGTCACAGAAACACTCTGTTTCTGTGGCAGAAATTCCAGTAAGTTCGCATCGTACTGAAAGACATTGTCACCCTCTGCCGTTTCAGATTGACATGAAACCGTAATGAAAAGCACTACTACGCGCGTATAGTTGTCTTTTGCACTTTTTGACCCTCACCCGACGCACCCGCAGCACCTAAACTTTATCTGATGTAACATGCCGGATGTTACGCCACGCAAAGTATAGGTGCTGCGGGTGCGTCGGGTGAGGGCTGTTTTCCCCTTTCGCTATTATAATACGCGCGCGTACAGACATCGCCTTTGTCGGGCTAAACCTTTGAATATCTCTTTGAATATCCGGTGCGATACAAACAAAAAGCCGTTTTCCTTTTGTATTTCTCTCACTTTTTCGTATCTTTGCACGCAAAAACCAATAGACACATTGAAGGCTAAACGACCATGAATATAGACGAACTGTTAAGTCAGCGGATTCTAATACTCGACGGTGCCATGGGTACAAAGATACAGTCGCTCGGACTGTCAACCGATGCTTACCACCGCGGACGCTTTACACAGTGGCCGGTATCGCTGACGGGCAACAACGACGTGCTGTGCCTGACGGCTCCCGATGTCATTGCCGACATCCACCGGCTGTATATCGAGGCAGGTGCCGACATCATCACCACCAACACCTTCTCGGCTAATCGTATCAGTCAGCATGAGTACGGCTGTGAACAGTTGGCCCGTGAGATGGCCCGAGAGGGCGCGCGCATTGCCCGAAAGGTTGCCGACAGCTATTCTCTCGCCTCTAAAAAGATTTGGGTTGCTGGCTCCATGGGACCGACGTCGAAGTCGCTGTCGTTGGCCTCCGACATGAACGACCCTGCCTCGCGCAGCATCGGCTTCGACGAGATGGCGACAGCATACGGCGAACAGGCTGAGGCGCTAATGGACGGTGGTGCCGACATGTTGCTGCTGGAGACCTGCTTCGATGCCCTCAATGCCAAGGCCGCGCTCTATGCTATTCAGCAACTGAACGAGCGGCTACACACGGAGATACCTGTCATGGTGTCGGCCACCATCAACGACCGTAGCGGCCGCACGCTGACGGGTCAGACCCTGGAAGCCTTCTTTGTCAGCATCGCCCACTATCCGCGGCTGCTCAGCTTCGGACTGAACTGCTCGTTTGGTGTCACCGAGCTGCGGCCCTTCGTGGAACAGCTGTCTGAGCGCATTCCTGTCAACCTGTCGCTGTACCCTAATGCCGGACTGCCTAACGAGATGGGCGAGTACGAAGAACTGCCGGAGTTTACCGCCAGCCACCTGCGCCAGATGGGCGAGGCCGGTTTGCTGAACATAGCCGGAGGCTGTTGTGGCACTGACGAGCATCACATCCGTGCCATCAGCACCGCCCTCCGTGGACTGCCGCCCCGTCGGTTGCCTGCAGTTGACCGCCGCCTTTGGCTGAGCGGACTGGAGCCGTTGCTCGTCGACCGTGAAACCCAGAACTTCACCAATATCGGCGAGCGTACCAACGTGGCCGGCTCACGCAAGTTTGCCCGCCTCATTGTCTCCAAGCAGTACGACGAGGCCCTCGCCGTGGCCCGTCACCAGATAGAGGGTGGGGCGGCCATTATCGATATCAATATGGATGATGCCATGCTCGACAGTCGCCAGGAGATGCAGACTTTCTGCCGCTGCGTCAGCAACGACCCTGCCGTCTGCCGCTCCGTGCTGATGGTTGACTCCAGCGACTGGTCCACCGTGCTGGCTGGTCTGAAGAACGCACAGGGTAAGTGCATCGTCAACTCCATCAGTCTGAAAAACGGAGCCGACGACTTCCTCCTCAAGGCCCGCGAGCTGCGCCGACTGGGTGCTGCCGTTGTCGTGATGGCCTTCGACGAGGAAGGTCAGGCGACGACTTACGAGCGCAAGACGGCCATTGCCAAGCGTGCTTACGACCTGCTGACCGGCATCGGTTTCCCACCGCAGGATATCATCTTCGATGTCAACATCCTCTCTGTCGGTACAGGTCTCAGAGAGCATCAAGCCTACGCCGTCGACTTCATCCGTGCCGTTGCATGGATCAAGCAGCACCTGCCGTTGGCTAAGACCAGTGGCGGCGTCAGTAACCTGTCGTTTAGCTTCCGTGGTAATAATAAGGTACGCGAGGCCATGCACTCCGTGTTCCTCTATCATGCCATCCGAGCCGGTCTCGACATGGCCATCGTCAACCCTACCATGCTACAGGTCTACGACGACATTGACCCGCAGTTGCTGAAGGCCGTTGAGGACGTTGTGCTCAACAGCGACGACGAGGCCACCGAGCGACTTATCTCACTGGCCGCCGAATACAATAACTCCCAAAGCACTCAGACAGCCACCCTAACACCCACCCCCTGTTCCTCCCGAGGGGAGGAGGTGAGTGATCGCCTTGCTGCCGCCCTGATCAAGGGTGTCAGCGACCACCTGGCAGTTGACATACCAGAAGCCCTGCAGAAGTACGGGCGCCCCATCGACGTCATCGAGGGACCGCTCATGCAGGCCATGGAGCACATCGGCCAGCTGTTTGGCGAAGGTAAGATGTTCCTGCCCCAGGTAGTCAAGTCGGCGAAGGTCATGAAGGATGCCGTGGCCCTGTTGCAGCCCTACATTGATGCCGAGGGTACTGCGGCCACCGACCGTCCCTGCGTGGTGATGGCGACGGCCAACGGCGACGTTCACGACATCGGCAAGAATATTGTCAGCATCGTGCTGGGCTGTAACGGCTTCGATGTCGTCGACCTCGGCGTGATGGTGCCCTGCGAGACCATCCTGCAGGAGACCCTCAGCAGGCACCCCAGTCTGGTGGGCATCAGCGGACTTATCACGCCGTCGCTGAAGGAGATGGAGCAGCTATGCCGTCTCTTCCAGCAGCATGCCTTGCAAGTACCCATCGTGGTGGGTGGAGCCACCACGTCGGCCGTGCATACCGCTGTCAAGCTGGCTCCGCTCTACGACGGCTGTGTAGTCTATGGCGGCGATGCCTCGCAGACGTCGCTGCTGGCCAAGCGCCTGCAGATGGATGCTGCGGCCACTATCGCCCAGATCAAGGACGAACAGGCCCGACTGCGTAGTGCCTACGAGGGACATCATGCTGAAATAGTCAGTTATGAGGAGGCGAATAAGAAACGGCTGTTGCAGCGGCCCCACGCCCAACACCCAATTTATACGGAGGGGAGTGGTTACACTCAAGGGGCGAGTATGTCGCAACATGAGAAATCAGACGGTGTAGCTCTGTCGAGGTATGGGCAGCTGTATGGAGCGCCTAAACTATATACTCCTCTCCCCACAAAGGGTGGGACGGGGGATGGTCTTCTTTCCCACATCGACTGGCGTATGTTCTTGCTGTTCTGGGGTTTCAAGGGAGAGACGCTACAGCAGCTGCTGGTTAATCCCGAGGCAGAGCGCACGCTGGCCGAAGGTAAGCAGTATCTGCAAGACGCTATTGCACGTGGCACCATCCAGGTGCAGGCCCTCTGTCACTATGAGCCGGCTACGAGTCGTGGCAACGACATCGTGCTCAGCGACGGCACCGTGTTGCCCATGCTGCGGAGTCAGAGTGCAGCAGGTCATTTCCTTTGTCTTTCCGACTACTACGACGAGCAGCAGCCGTCGCCCATAGGCCTGTTTACCGTTGTGGCACGTCCCATTGTACAGCCTGCCGACGAAGCCGAACGGCTGATGTGTCATGCCATCTGTGCCCGACTCGCTGAGGCTGCGGCAGTATGGTTGCAAAGCCTGCCCTCATCCCCTCAAAAAGAGACAGGAGACTGTTGCCAGCCTTGTTGTGCCAACGATGGTGAGCGGGTAGGACCGTGTCTCCGTGTGGCCTTTGGCTATGCCACCTGCCCAGACCACTCGCTGAAGCGCATTGTCTTCGACCGTCTTGATGCCGAGCGGCAGTTAGGCATCACGCTCACCGACCACTATTCCATTCAGCCTTCTACGTCGGTCTGTGGTCTCTTCATCTGCCATCCCGAGGCGCGCTACTTCCCAGTCGGACGCATCGACCAGGCTCAGTTTGCCGACTACTGCCGCCGTCGTGGCATTACGCAGGATGAGGGGGAGAAGCTGTTACAGTTCATAGTTCATAATTCATAGTTCATAATTCATAGTTCACAGTTCATAGTTCACAGTTCATAGTTCATAATTCATAGTTCAAAGTTCATAGTTCATAATACATATATTATCATGAAAGTCATCGACATCCTGAACAATAGCCAGCGACCATTTGCCAGTTTCGAGTTGGTGCCACCCCTGAAGGGCAGCGACGTCACACGGCTGTACGACAGCATCGACCCGCTGATGGAGTTTGTACCGCCCTTCATCAATGTTACGTGCCACCGCGACGAGGTGGAGTACGTGCTGAATGCCGACGGTACCTACACCAAGATGACGCTTGCCAAGCGACCGGGCACCGTAGCCATCGTGGCAGCCATCATGCGCCGCTATCCCACGCTGGAGATCGTGCCGCACGTCATCTGTGGCGGTGCCTCGCGCTCCAAGGTAGAGAGTGAGCTGCTCGACCTGCACTTTCTCGGTGTGCAGAACGTGGTAGCCCTGCGTGGCGATGCCATTCCCGGCCAGCGTTTCTTCATCGCCGAGCCCGACGGCTTCAGCCACAGCTCCGAGCTGGTGGCCATGATCAGCAGTCTTAACCGCGGCCAGTATCTTGACCCCACAGTGAAGAACGGCTTGTCCACCGACTTCTGCGTCGGTGTGGCTGCCTACCCTGAGAAGCACTACGAGGCAGCCAATCTCGACACTGACATACAGTATCTCAAGCAGAAGGTGGAGGCCGGAGCCGACTACATCGTCACCCAGATGTTCTTCGACAACAGCCAGTACTTCCGTTTCGTCGACCGGCTGCGCGAGGCTGGCATCAAGGTACCTGTCATCCCTGGCTTGAAGCCCATCTCCAGTCAGCGACAGATTGACCTGCTGCCCCGCTCCTTCCACATCGACATTCCGCAGCCGCTGGTCAGCGAGCTCCGTAAGGCGAAGAGTGCTGATGCTGCCTACCAGATCGGTATCGAGTGGGCCATCCAGCAGAGCCGTGAACTGCTGGCTCACGGTGCTCCTGCCGTTCACTACTATACGATGGCCAAGACCGACAACGTACGTCAGATTGTCAAGGCTGTCTTCTGACCTATCGAACACACATTATTATCTAACTTACCAATTATCAATATTTATGAAAAAACAACGCATCCAAATGCTTGCCGTAAGCCTCTTACTGGCAGCCAGTAGTATCACCCTCTCTGCCCAGACCACCTATCTGTGGCAGGATCCTAAACAGCCCATCGACCAGCGTGTGGAAAACCTGCTGCAGATGCTGACACCCGAAGAGAAAGTAGGGCTGATGATGAACAAGTCAGTCTCTATCGACCGGCTGGGCATCCCGTCGTACAACTGGTGGAGCGAGGCCTGCCATGGTGTCCGCCAGGGAGGCTATACGGTTTATCCCCAGCCTATCGGCATGGCGGCAGCCTTCAACGCCCAGCAGGTGTACGATGTCTTCTCGCAGGTGTCTGACGAGGCCCGTGCCAACTGGAACCGCACCGACCACAGCGACCCCAAGCTGTTCAATGTCCCCATGGGTGTCACCTACTATCCCGGCAACCCCGAGCTGACGTTCTGGTGCCCGAATGTCAACATCTTCCGTGACCCCCGCTGGGGGCGTGGCCAGGAGACGTGCGGCGAGGACCCCTACATGAATGCCGTGCTGGGTGTGCAGACAGTATTGGGCATGCAGGAGCCTGCCAGTTCCAGTCTTTCATTATCTGGTTCCCAGCAGTACTTTAAGACTCATGCCTGTGCCAAGCACTATGCTGTACACAGTGGTCCGGAGCCTCTGCGCCACTCGATGAACGTAGACCCCACGAACCGTGACCTCTGGGAGACCTACTTGCCAGCCTTCAAGGCATTGGTGAAAAAGGCCAATGTCCGCGAGGTGATGTGTGCCTACCAGCGTTTCGAGGGTAAGCCCTGCTGTACCAGCGACCGCCTGCTCATCGACATCCTGCGCAACAAGTGGGGCTACGATGGTATTGTATTGACTGACTGCGATGCTATCAACAACTTCTTCAACCGTGGCCAACACGAGACCCACAAGGACGGCCTCTCCGCTTCGGTGGATGCCGTGCTGAATGGTACCGACCTGGAGTGCGGCAAGGTGTTCATGTCGCTCGTCGAAGGACTGAAACGTGGACTCATCACTGAGGACGAGCTGGACAAACACCTGCGCAAGACGCTGAAAGGACGCTTTGAACTAGGCATGTTCGACCCTGCCGACATGCTGCCGTGGGCCAAGATACCTGCGTCGACCATTTCCTGCGAGAAACACGATGCCCTCGCCACGCAGGCAGCCCGCGAATCAATGGTGCTGCTGGAGAACAAGCAGACTGTCGTGAATGGCTCGGCGAAGCCGGTACTTCCACTCTCGAAGAACCTGAGAAAGCTGGCCGTCGTCGGCCCGAACATCGCTGACGTGGAACTGCTCAACGGCAACTATGGCGGCACGCCTACTGAGGCCCACCAGCACTCGCTTGTCGAGGGCATCCGGAACGCCTTCCAGGGCACTGAGCTGGTCAGCGAGAAGGCCTGCGAGCTGAACGACGAGTACGAGACCATCCATCACCTGCAGGACTTCAATGGCGGCAAGGGCGTACAGGTGGAGTTCTATAATAATAAGGAGTTGAGCGGCGACCCCGTCAAGACAGCCTACTATAACGAGCTGAACTTCTCGACCTTTGGAGCCTGGGGCTTTGCCGAGGGCGTCAGCAACGACAACCTGTCGGTGCGCATCAGCGGCAAGTACACCGCCACGTTTACCGGCGAGATGAAGTACACGCTTTCGACCGACAACGGCTACGTGCTGAAGGTCAACGGCGCGGTGGTGGAAGAAAACCATGGCGGCGACCGCCGCAGAGGCTTCGGCTTTGGCCGCAGGGTGGAGTACAAGTCGTTCCCCGTTGAGGCAGGCCGTGACTACGATGTCGTCATCGAGTACCGTCGCGGCAACGGCAACTTCGCCATGCTGCGTGGCGACATCTGCGAGCGCAAGCTGGTCGATTTCACCGAACTGGCCAGTAAGGTTGCTGATGCCGATGCCATCATCATCATTGGTGGCATCTCGGCCCGTATGGAGGGCGAGGGCGGCGACAAGCAGACCATCGAACTTCCCAAGGTACAGCAGATGCTGGTTAAGGCCATGCACCAGACCGGTCGCCCCGTCATCTTCGTCAACTGCTCCGGCTCGGCCATTGCCTTTGGCAGTGTCGAGGGTCAGTACGACGCCCTGCTGCAGGCCTGGTATCCCGGTCAGGGTGGTGCCAAGGCGCTGGCTGAAGTGCTCTTTGGCGACTACAATCCCGGCGGCAAGCTGCCCGTCACCTTCTATCGCTCGAACGACGACCTGCCTGACTTCCTCGACTACTCGATGAAGAACCGCACCTACCGCTATTTCACGGGTGTTCCCCAGTATGCTTTCGGCTATGGTCTGAGCTATACCACCTTCCGTGTCGGACAGGCTAAGCTCTCAAAGAAGTCGATGAAGAAGAATGGCACCGTCACGCTGACCGTTCCTGTCACCAACACCGGACAGCGAGAGGGTACCGAAACCGTACAAGTGTACGTCAAGGCACTCGACGATGCCGGTGCACCCATCAAGTCGTTGAAGGGATTCCAGAAGCTGGCGCTCAAGGCCGGCGAGACGCAGACGGCCACCATCCAGCTCGACGGTGAGGCCTTTGAGTACTACGATGAGGCTATCGACGAGCTGTCTGTCAAGGCTGGACGCTACCAGATACTCTACGGCACCTCGTCGCTCGACAGTGACCTACAGCGTCTTGACTTCACCGTCAAATAGTCTGCATGCCTCATTAAAAGAATAAGCAGGAAAATGTACATTGATCTGTGCGCTACAGCACAAATCAATGTACCTATTTAGTCAGAAACCTTTAGGGTTTAATCTTGAGCCGCAGCACCTTGCGGCTCATTTTCTTGTCGCGTGCATATACCTTCCGCATCCAACTCGAAAAGTCCTTTAGGCTGAGCTGGCGCGGCAGCATCAGGTTGTCGTGACCCAGCGACACCATGCCCTGGTCGACAGGCTTCACAAAGGGGTTGGCCGAGAAGATGACGTAGATGCGGTTCATCTCAACACGTTCGTCACTGCACGTGATGACGAGGCCCTCCTCGTTGCTGTTGCTGAAGGCAGCATCGGCTTTCGAGAAGAAGACGTACTCCTGGTTGTGCTTGACGGGCTGCAGACCGTCGGCACTGCTCTCGTGGGGCAGCAGACAGAACACCTGCTGCTGGTCGTCTATCAGGTAGGCGGCCACATAGCCGTCGGCCGGAGACTTGAAGTAGAGGTACAGCTTGTCGTCGGCCTGGAAGTCGGTGCTGGCAAAGCGGCGCTTGTCCGTTCCGTTGCGCAGCGCCAGTGCCTCAAACTCGGCAGCCTCGTTCTTCAGCGCCTGAGCCTTGCCTTTCACGGTAGCCTCGATGACCAGCACACCCTCGGGTGTCGTGTCCACTATCCTTGCCTTTGGTTTCTCCGTGTCTTCTATCCATTCGCCCTTCACCTCTGAACCGCTCAGTTGCATGAAGTAGCTGTTCTCGTTGTCCTCCTGGCTGAGGATGTCTTGCGTAATCAGTGTGCCAAACTCCTTGCCGATAGCCGACACACGTGCCTGCTCGATGGCTGCCGCAGTAGCCTCCTTCGGCGATACGTTCGGGTCGCCGTAGTAGGTGATGGTGGCACTCACTTCTTTGGTCTGGGCTGTTGCAATCAGGCAGAAAGCACTCAACAGTATGATACCTACGTTTCTTTTCATCATTTCTTCTTAGTTTGACGGTTTTAAGTATGCCCTGCAAAGGTAAGTACTTTTTGCGAAATATCAAAACTTTCTGACGATAATGTGTCATTACGGAGCAAAGACGAGTGAGAGGCCGACGCTGAAGATCAGGTTGGTGTTTGCCAGTGTTCCGCTTAGGTCCCAGTCGTTGTGATACTCGTCAGAGGGTTTGTGGTACCAAACGGGCATGGGGTATTTGTTTGGGCGGGTCGGATCTACGGGCTTCAGGCCGTTCTCCACCACGACAGCACGTACACCCTTTTTCACAAAGTTATAATGGTCGGAACGAAAGAACCAGCCGTCGGAGTTGTCATCGTCGAAGAAGATCGTCCTGCCTTGAGCCGCAGCTGCCGCCACGTAATACTGGTCAAGGTCGGACGCTCCGCCACCTAAGATCACTACATCGTGGGTCAGCTCGGCAGGACCGATGCTCTCGAAGTTCAGACAGGCCGAGGTCTTCTCCATGGGAATGGCAGGATGGTTGCAGTAGTACTCTGAGCCGAAGAGTCCACTCTCCTCGGAAGAGGGGAAAAGGAAGATGACGCTGCGACGGGGACGCTGAGGCAATGCCTTGAACTTCTTAGCCACCAGCAATGCGCTGGCCATACCTGAGGCATTATCGGCCGCACCGTTATAGATAGAGTCGCCATGTTCATCGGGTTTGCCGATGCCGAGGTGATCCCAGTGTGCATTCATCACCACCACCTCGTCGGCTTTGTCTGTTCCTCGGAGGATAGCTCCCACATTGCGCGTCTGCTGAATATCATAGGAGACAGCCATCCTGACATCGCCTTTCACTTTGAGTGAGAAACCCTTAAACCCGGGACGTTTGGCAGCGGCCAGCGCCTCGGACATATTCATATCGGCAGCAGCAAACAGCTTGCTGGCACCTTCCTCACGCAGCCAACCCTTGATGGCCAGCTCGTCGGCATTACGGGTATCGGGGTTGTAGAGGGCGAGATTGTTCTCCAAATGACCATTCACACACACATGCCAGCCATAGCTGGCGGCCTCGGTGTTATGCAGCACCAGACAGCCTGCGGCTCCCTGACGATGAGCCTCCTCGAACTTATAGAGCCATCGCCCATAATAGGTCATGTTGCGACCTCGGAAGAGCTGGGCATTGTAGTAGCCAGGATCGTTTACCATCGCAATCACAATCTTGCCCTTCACATCGATGTCGGCATAGTCATCCCAGCCATACTCAGGAGCATGAATGCCAAAGCCTACGAACACATATTCCGCCTTTGGCAGTACCACCTTGTCGGTAGCGCGAGCTGTCCACACCACCACATCGTCCGGATAGCGTAGCTCTGCCTGCCGTCTGCCTTTTACCGCCAGTTTGCTGCCTTGAGGCTTGGCAGTGACAGCAATCATGTCAAAGGGTTGGAACCAGCTGCCGTTGAAAGCAGGCTCCAGACCAATCTCTTCTAACTGCTGGGCCAGATAGTTCACCGTCTTATCCTCGAAAGGAGTCATCGGCTTTCGCCCACCAAACTCGTCGGAGGCAATCACCTTTATCCAGTCTCTCAACATCTGCTCATCGTTCTTCGACGAGGCTGCTGCTTCAGTAAACAGTGCCATCAACAGCCCTATCATCATGATTTGTTTTCTCATATCTCTATAAATATGGTTTGTTCTCGGTTGCAAAGTTACGAAATAAGTGAGCGAAACACAAAGAAAACACCTGTTTTCTTTTGCGTCCGAGCGAAAAGTAAGTTTGGCGCAGCCAAAGTTACACTACTCAAGTTTCCCACCTTTTATAATAATCAAGAATTAGAGAATTAGAGAATTTC